>CALPKD020000057.1 GCA_943324055.2 Chitinophaga pinensis | reverse complement strand
GAATGGGTTTTGGCCGTTGGAAATCCGTATAACCTAACTTCAACAGTAACTGCAGGAATTGTTTCTGCAAAAGCTCGAAATTTAGACACTAGCGGCATTCAATCTTTCATCCAAACCGATGCCGCCGTTATAGTGATATCTTTTGTATATGCAGCTGTAGGTTTGTTAGTTACTGTATTATATTTTACACCCACATAGAATTTTTCGTTTGCACCAAATCGATATAACCCTTCAATTGCAAACTGATTTGCAGTTCTTTCGACAGTTTCGGTTTTACTTCGGCCTTTTGCTGTTTCATAAGTAAGGAAACTTTCAAAACCATATACTTTTGCAAAACCATTGATCATTATAGCAGTGATTTTTTTGCTAAATCCTGGGTTGTAACGTCCAGAACTCATCATTTCTGTGTATGCCTTAGCTGATCCAGTAGAAGCATTTGCACCAACTTCCATTACGTTTTGATAATTAGAACCAGTACGGTCACCACTATATAATGTTAAACCGCTACCAGCGTTGCTGCTGTTTGAGTATAAACTACCAGATAAACGCACACGTACTTTTTCACTCAATTGCTTGTCGAAGCCTGCCTTTAAAATGATAGAGGGGTTTCTGTCGGCATTCGCATCTGCAACGGTTGCAAATGTAGAATCAACATGTCCTTTAATCATACCATTAGTAACACCTAACATTCCAAATAAACCATCTTTTTGTAAATAGATTTCGCCACCAATTTCTGTTGCGAATGCATCCATAATATTTCCTTCCATAAATGGAGCTTGTAAAGTATTTCCTCCATCGGGACGACGGAAATGAGCATCTCCATAATTTACTTCAAAATGCCCTGCTTTAATAGTAGCATATTTCATTAAATTATTCAAAAATTCACCGCCATCAAATGGTAATTTGTCGATTTGCAAATAGCCACCTTTTACCCAAAATTCATTGTGGTGACGAGCTGACATATAATTAGTCACATTTAATGTCACGCCATCTGCCAATTGTGCATCAATGAATAAATTTGCTTGAGCGGTCATAAGGCCTGGTACCAATTTAAATAATCTACCAGAAGTTACATTCTTAATAGTTGAAAGATCATTAGAATGTTTTATGCTTTGATATTGTTGTGTAAATCCTGCACCAAAACGAATAGTTTTGCCTTCAAATTTTTTAGACATATTTGCCTTTGTTGTTTCGAACACACCGATACCATTTTGACTATACGGTCTCCAAAAAAATGGATTCCCATAAGTAAAAGTTTCGTCACCTTGTTTTTGTGCCATTGTTACGACAGGTATAACCATAACTATCGCCAATAACAACTTAGCTGCATTTGTAATGTAATTTTTCATGTGTGATTTTTTTAATTTATATATATCGAGCAGTCGTTTATTTATTTAATTTTCAAATTGAAACTAATCTTGATCTCATCTCCAGTTTTCATTGCACCAAAAGCGAAAGAAGGAGGTTCCATATTGTATTCTGTCATTTTCAATACTTTTGAACCTGTACTTGTGAAACTTTTTTCCGCTGCATTGTATTTAATTGTAGCGACTAAATCTGTTAATTTTTTTGTACCTGCTATAGTTAAATTTCCAGTTCCCTTAAATTGATAGGTTGTTGCATCTATAGCATTTAGTGTACTAGAAACCAATACAAAACTAATTGTTGGATTATCAGCTGTTTTAAGTGCTTTGTAGGAGATCCTATCCATTATAGAACCCTTAGAACTTTTTAGTGTTTCGCTTGTGATGTTAAACACCAATGCAGCAACTGATGTAAGCTTGTCTCCCGTAACGATCATCGTCGCCTCACACCTTCCTTGACTAGATGTCATTTCCCAATCATGTAATGTAGATGTACCAAAAATAGAAATCGCCCCGTTGGTTGAACTACCCTTTACCTGGCCATTCACAAAAAAAGGCATAGAAATAATCATGCCTAACATTGCAATTGTCAAATGTTTCATAATCTTCATATCAGTAATATTTTAGTGAAAAATGCGGATTCGATATCTGCTGAATCCGAGAACAAAGCTACATGTGTTAATTAGCTGTAATCCTGAGCGTTCTCAATAGTTAATATGACACAAATCACATTTAGTACAACACAACACAAACGTTTATCATAAAAGTGACAAGCGTTTACACAAAGGTGAAATAGCAGTTCAAAATAAGTATAGAAATATTAAAAAGAAGTACGTGTGGGTTGTTAAGTGATGCTATTTATAGTCCTTAAAAATAAAGGTGAATGGGATATGTAATCTTTTTTTCCATGCAATTTCGGAATGATTGTCGCCTTCAAATTTCAGGGTCTCCCATTGCTTTTTAGTGTACCACTTCTTACGCATGGTGTGATCGATTTTCGTTTGCAATGGCTCGTACAAGGAGTCCAATGTTTTTGTACCATAATCAAAGTAAATCTTATGTTGCTTTGGATTTGGCAAGTTATTAGCCAAATAACTATTAAAGGCTTCTGGAATAGGATTCTGCTCCATAGAAAATATTCCAGGCCAATGTGTGCTCATGCAGATTGCAGCCCCAAAAATAGCCGGATATTCGCAAATAGCGTACATGGAAATGAGTCCTCCCATGCTACTACCACCTATAAATGTATTTTTTGCATCCTTTAATGTTGGGTACGTATGATCGATATAGGGCTTTAATTCTTCGACTATAAATTTCAAGTAGTTGTCAGACTGAATTTCATGATTCCCAAAAACACTGTATCCATTAGATCTAGCAGCTTCATAAATCATTTTTCTTTGTTCCATCGTCAAAGATTCAAATGGTTTTTGTGGGAAATAATCTGCATGCCTAGTCGCACCGCCATTCCAAATACCTACCACAATTACTTTTGGCATTTTATGTTCAGTTACTAAACGCGTAATCACATCATCCACATCCCAAGCCGTCTTATTCCAAGTGGTGGCTGAATCAAATAACATTTGACCGTCATGCATATAAATTACAGGATATTGCTTACTTGTATCATACCCTCCTGGTAGCCAAATGTCAATATTTCTTGCAGTAATATATTTTGAACTAAAGCTGTCAATTCTATGAATTGTTCCAGCTACTACATTCGGTAATTGACAATAACTAAAAGTATTAACAAAGAGTGCTACACAAAAAAATAAATATTTCATAAACAAAAATTAAAGCCTTTATAAGTAATAAATTTGGATTATTTCCTATTCTCCGTTTTTATCTCCTCGGCTAATATATTTTTTGCATCCGTATCTTCATACTGCAGGATGAGTTCATTTAACCTTTTTTTTAATTTCGCCGTCAACCTTTCAAGTCCTTTTTCTCCATATACATTTCTCATTTCATTCGAATCTTTTTTTAAATTAAAAAGTTCCCATCCATTAACACGCGTATAAAATCGGATAAGTTTATACCTGCCGGTACTGATTCCAAAATGAGGCGAAACAGCATGTTCCCCGTTTTCGTAATAATGATAATACATTGCATCCCGGCCTTGTACTTTTTTAGTTTTAAGTAAGGGTAATAAGGATTTACCTTGCATGCCGGCTGGTATTTTTATACCTGCTGCACTCAATACAGTAGGAGCAATATCTAGATTCATTACCAAATTATTATTCACTGATCCAGGTTTTGCGACGCCTGGATAACGCATCAACATGGGTGTTCGAAACGATTCTTCATACATGAACCGTTTGTCAAACCATCCATGCTCACCCATATAAAAGCCTTGATCACTGATGTAAATCACCAACGTGTTGTTAGTAAGACCATGGTCGTCTAAATAATCCAGCGTGCGACCAATACTCCTATCTAGTGATGCGGCAGTAGCAAGATAGTCTTTCATGTAGCGTTGATACTTCCATTCAGCAAGCGCACTATCCTTCAAATTTTTTACACTTAGCTCTTTGTATATAGAATCATAATATGCCATAAAGGGAATCCGTTGCGCTGGATTCATCCGGTTAATATTCCCTTCCTTATCTGCCGCCTCCTTACTATTAAACATTTTTAAATCGTAACCCAACTGCATAGTTTTGGCAATTGTCATGTCCTGAACGGATGCGGCAGATCGATTTTGATAGTTATCATAAAAGTTATTCGGCAATGTAAAAGTTGTATTATTAAACATTCTTATATCCGTAACATCAGGCATCCAAGTACGATGCGTATTTTTATGACCAATGACTATACAAAAGGGTTTACTAGTATCTCTTTTATCTAGCCAACTTTCGGCCATATCTTCGACAATTGTACTTACATAACCTGCTGTTCTTTTTTTTGTGCCATCCATCATCAAGAAATCTGGATTGTAGTAACTACCTTGACCAGGAAGTACCTGCCAAAAAGTAAATCCCTGTGGCTGGCTTTCCAAATGCCATTTCCCAATCCAAGCAGTTTGATAACCAACACTACCGAGTTCTTTGATAAATGTATTTTGAGCACCTTCAAAACTAGCATTTACATTATCCTTCACTCCGTTTTTATGACTGTATTTGCCTGTTAGTATTACCGCGCGGCTCGGCCCACAAATACTATTGGTAACATATGCTTTATTAAAAAGGACTCCTTGTTTTGAGATGCGGTCTATATTAGGAGTTTGCATAAGCTTACTTCCATAGGCGCTGATGGTTTGAAATGCATGATCATCAGAAATAATAATGACAATATTAGGGCGTTGCTGCGCTAAAGTATAACTGCTAGATAATAGGATTAATGCAGCTGTAAAAAAATAGTGGTTCCATTTTTTTACAATTAAAAAACAAGTGCTGCCAACTTTTATGTAATAATTCATGATGTAAAATAAATGATACCAAAAGTTAATAAATAAAATCTGCAAAGTGCCTAATAAAAGTATCGAAATCCCTTTATGCACTCAATAACTTAAGGTTAGCATCTTTGGTTATGTAAAGCCCTATTTCCCAATACAAAATTTAGAGAAGATAAAATCTAATTGGTCTTCGTTGGTAATTTGCCCCGTAATGGTTCCTAAATAATGTAATGCTTGATTGATATCAATTGCCAATAAGTCACCGGTTACATTGTCTGCTAGCCCTGTTTCAATGTCATTGAGGGCATATAATAATCTTTTAAGTGAGGCTACATGGCGTGCATTGGTAACAATGGTTCCCTCTTTGTCAATACCATCCCCAATCACTTTTTGATGCAATGCATTTTCAAGTGCTAAAATATTTTCTTTATCTTTTGCTGCAATAAAAATAAGGTCACTCAATTCGGTGTCTAACGTTAAGGATGAGTCAACACCAATATCGATTTTATTTCCAACAAAAATTATTTTATGTGCACCTACTAAATCATTTTTCCATTCCATTATCTGCTCAGCAGTTGTAATACTGGCATCAAATAGTGCAATGACTATGTCAGCAGCTAGTATCTTTTCCTTACTTTTCTCGATACCCATTTGTTCAATACTATCGGCTGTGCTAGCTCTAATACCTGCCGTATCAATTAATTTATACAACACACCTTGAATATTCAAATACTCTTCTACGGTGTCTCTTGTTGTTCCTGGTATCTCACTTACCAAGGCCCTGTTTTCATTTAAAAACGCATTCAATAAGGTAGACTTCCCAGCATTTGGTTTTCCTACAATCGCTACTTGTACCCCATTCTTAATTACGTTTCCTAGTTTAAAGGAATCTAAAAGGGACTGTGTTTTAAATTGTAACTGCCCTACTAAAATTTCTAATTCCTTTTTATTTGCGAATGCAACATCTTCTTGCGAGAAATCTAATTCTAATTCAATCAATGCCGAAAACTTAATTAATTTTTCACGCATTAATTGCAAGTCAGTCGAGAAACCTCCCTTTAAATTATACAATGCGGTTTGTCGAGAAGCTTCGGTATTACTTGCTATTAAATCTGCAACCGCTTCCGCTTGTGTTAAATCTAATTTGCCGTTCAAAAACGCGCGTTGTGTAAATTCACCGGGTCTTGCCATTCTTGCACCTGTGTGCATCATTAGCTGCATAATACTATCCTGAATAAATGGAGCACCATGGCAAGATATTTCAATTACTTCTTCTCCTGTATATGAGCGCGGAGCGCGATACAAAGTAACAACTACCTCATCAATCGTTTCTAGTCCGTCTATTAACTTTCCGTAATGAACTGTATGTGTTGGAGCAGTGGCTAAACTTTTTTTCGAAAAAACGGAGCCAACTATTTCAATTGCCTTGGGGCCACTTAGCCTAATAACCGCAATTGCCCCTAATCCAGGGGCTGTGGCCAATGCAACAATGGTGTCATTCCAGGTACTTAAGTTTTCACGCATGACGCAAATTTAGCCCAAAAGGGGCATAACAAAAAAAGTCCCTCCCGAAACTCGGGAAGGACTTTTTTTATAGAAATAGTAAGCTAATACTGTTGAGATGATCAGATTATTCATCCGATACTTGGAATACAATTGCTTGTCTATGGCGATAAATTACATTACGACCATTTTGAACAGCTGCTTTCCAGTTTGGACCTCGTTGAATTACACGTACAGCTTCCTCTTTGGTTCCATATCCAGGATCATTCTCCGCTTTAACATCGCTAATTTTACCGTCTCTAGCAACAACAAAAGAAACTACTACTGCATACTTTCCAGCTGGCGCTCCGTTTTCAACTGGCAAATCTCTGTTTAAGGTTCTTTCAAGATAACGTACCCATCCTTGTTGTCCTCCAGGGAATTCTGCTGGATTTTGAACCACAGTGAAAATTTTATCAGTTTCTTCTTCTGGAGGTGCAGTTGGACCTGTGCTTGCTTCAACTGGTGCAACAAGACCTTCGTCTTTTGTACCTTCTTGGTTAAAGGATCCGATTTTAGTATCCTCCAATTTTTCAACTTCTTTGATTTCATCTTCCGCTTTCACTTCCTCATCTTTTACGATTTTTGGAGGTGTAAACTTAGTGATCTCCACTTTTGGTGGTTCTACCTTTGGTGGTGGTGGCGGAGGTGGAGGTGGCTTCTTATCATCTTGTTGTACATTCTCCAATGACATATCAACAGCAATAATTTCTGTTTTTGATTTTTTCATTGAATTAGAAAGAATGGAACCAAGACCAAAAAGTAGCACTATTGACAACATAACAATTAATCCAGTCTTTATACGACTGTCATAAGTCTTACGAAGTTCATATGCACCGTACTCCTTATTTCTACCCTCAAAAATG
>CALPKD020000056.1 GCA_943324055.2 Chitinophaga pinensis | reverse complement strand
TACTGCGAATAAAAAGAACGGAAATACTAAATCTGTAGGGGTGCATCCATGCCAGCTTGCATGAGCTAGTGGGCTAAAAATATGGCCCCATGAGCCAGGATTATTCACTAAAATCATCAATGCTACAGTGGCACCTCTAAAAACGTCTAAGGAATAGTATCTTTGCTGCTTCATAATGCTAATATAAATTGGATTCTTAGTAATATATATACATAAAATAATATCTTTGTAAGATACAAATTCAGATGCAAAAAAACATATTAATTACCGGAGGGGCAGGATTTATAGGATCGCATGTAGTGCGTTTATTCGTGAACAAATATCCTCATTTTCAGATCTTTAATTTAGACGCCTTAACTTATGCAGGCAATTTAGAAAATTTAAAAGATATTGAAAACGCGCCAAACTATCATTTTGTAAAGGCCAACATATTAGAAGCAGCTGCTTTGAAAGTGATTTTTGAAAAACATGCAATAACAGATGTGATTCACTTGGCTGCAGAATCGCATGTAGACCGTTCTATTATTTCTCCATTGGATTTCGTATACACGAACGTAATCGGTACCGTTAATTTATTGAATACTGCAAAGGAATATTGGAAAGGGGATTTGAGTTACGAAAATGCACATGACGGTAATTGGCACACAAAAAGAGATCATTTGTTTTACCATATATCAACGGATGAAGTTTACGGAAGCTTAGGCAAGGAAGGTTTGTTTACCGAAACAACTGCTTACGACCCTAACTCACCTTATTCTGCAAGTAAAGCAGCGAGTGATCATTTTGTAAGGGCGTATGGGGAGACTTATCATTTACCTATTGTGATCTCTAATTGTTCAAACAATTATGGGCCTAATCATTTTCCAGAAAAATTGATTCCATTATTCATACATAATATCATTAATAAAAAACCATTGCCAGTTTATGGAGACGGTTTGTACACCCGTGATTGGTTGTATGTGATTGACCATGCGCGTGCGATTGATATGATTTTCCACCAAGGGAAACGCAGTGATACCTATAATATTGGAGGATTTAACGAGTGGACAAATATTGATTTAGTAAAATTAATGTGTGCTCAAATGGATGTTAAATTAGCAAGAGCAGCTGGTGAAAGTGAAGCGCTGATTACGTATGTGAAAGACCGTCCAGGACATGATCGACGTTATGCAATTGATGCAACTAAGTTAAATAAAGAATTAGGTTGGTCTCCATCGGTAACATTTGAACAAGGCTTGGCAGCCACCATTGATTGGTATTTAAACAATACTGCCTGGTTGGAAAATGTAACAAGTGGAGCGTATCAAGCATACTATACTGAAATGTATACCAACAGATAATCCAAAGATCATATCCCCTTATTAAATTATTACGATACCCTACGAACGAATGAAAATTGAGCAGACCCCCCTTAAAGATTGTTTTATAATCCACGATACAGTGCATGGTGATGCACGAGGTTACTTTATTGAAACTTTTAACCAAAGAGACTTTCAAAATGCTTCTGGCTTAGACATTAGTTTTGTGCAGGATAATCAATCAAAGTCCTCAAAAGGGGTATTAAGAGGATTGCATATGCAAAGTGGCGATGCTGCGCAAGCAAAATTAGTAAGGGTTTTAGAGGGAGCTGTGTTAGACATTGCCGTTGATTTAAGAAAGGATTCTCCAACGTTTGGCAGGCACTTTGCGATTGAATTAACTGGAGAAAATCACAAGCAATTTTTTGTTCCTGCCGGTTTTGCGCATGGTTTTGTAGTGCTAAGTGATACTGCAACCTTTTTTTATAAGGTGGATAAATTTTATCAACCAGGTAATGAAGTAGGTATTATGTACAATGACAAGGATTTAAATATTGATTGGAAATTACCAGTGAGTGAAATACAATTATCAGCGAAAGATAAAATATTAGGAAGCTTAGCAGAATATGCTGCGAGTCTTAAAAAATAAAAATAGTTTTAAAATGAAGGGAATTATATTAGCAGGTGGATCGGGTACCAGATTGTATCCAATTACAAAAGGAATTAGCAAACAGTTAATGCCTATTTATGATAAGCCAATGATTTATTATCCATTGTCTGTATTATTATTAGCTGGCATTAAGGAAGTATTAATTATTACTACCCCTGAGGACAATGACCAGTTCAAAAGATTATTAGGAGATGGTGCAGAGATTGGCTGTAAGTTTAGTTATGCAGTACAAGCGGTACCTAATGGATTAGCGCAAGCATTTGTAATTGGAGCTGATTTTGTTGGCAAGGATAAAGTGGCTTTAGTTTTAGGCGATAATATATTTTATGGAGCAGGTTTTAGTAAGTTAGTGCAATCATTCAATGATGTGGAAGGTGCAGCGGTATTTGCCTATGAGGTAAATGACCCAGAGCGTTATGGAGTGGTTGAATTTGATGCAAACAATCATGCAATTTCATTAGAAGAGAAGCCGGTAGCGCCTAAGTCAAATTATGCAGTACCTGGTTTATACTTTTATGACAATCAAGTAGTAGAGATCGCAAAAAATATCCCCGCATCACCAAGAGGAGAATACGAAATCACCGACGTGAACAAAGTTTACTTAGAACGTAAGCAGTTACAAGTAGGGATTATGAATAGAGGAACGGCTTGGTTGGATACAGGCACTTTTGAATCTTTGGCCGATGCTTGTGAGTTTGTGCGTGTGATTGAGAAAAGACAAAGTCAAAAGATAGGATGTATCGAAGAAGTCGCTTACCGAATGGGCTTTATTGACAAGGCTCAATTATTGGTATTGGCTGACAAATATGCTAAAAGTGGTTACGGAGAGTACTTAAGAAACTTAAAAAAGTAGCTTTAAATAGGTAAACAGGGTAATTTTGTAAACGAGATTGCTACAAAAGGCAAATTAGATTGAACTAATTTGCCTTTTGTTTGTTCTAACTGTATGTCAACTTACACCATCAAGGATTTAGAGCAAATCTCAGGTATAAAGGCCCACACGATTCGTGTTTGGGAACAGCGCTATAATTTCCTTCAGCCAAAGCGAACTGAAACCAATATCCGCACATATTCGGCAGAGGAACTAAAGACCATTTTAAACGTGTCTTTGTTGAATAAGTATGGGTATAAGATTTCTCACATAGACAAGATGTCGACATTTCAAATGGAGGAAAAGATATTGGGATTGAATCAAATGGATGCACAAAAAGAAAAGGTCGTAAATGATTTGATCAAGGAAATGGTGTCTTTAAATATGTCCAATTTTGAACGTCAGCTAGATTTATATATCGCTCAAAAAGGCATTGAAAAAACGATTACAGAAATCATATTTTCATTTTTAGAGCGGGTTGGTATTCTTTGGATAACCAATCACATCAACCCTGCACAGGAACATCTGTCTACAAATATTCTTAGACAAAAAATAATCTTAGGGATAGAGAAATTGTCAAATGTACAACTGACCAATAAAAGAATAGTATTGTTTATGCCCGAAAGCGAGTTTCATGAAATTGGATTATTGTATGTTCATTTTTTATTAAAGCAAAGAGGCATTGGGGTAGATTATTTAGGTACAAATGTGCCGGTAGTAGATCTTAAATTTTTAACGGAGTTTAAAAAAGTTGATTATCTATTCTGCCATATTACCTCTCCAGGTAAGCAATTTAAACTAGCCAAGTTTATAGACCAATTGAGTCAAATTGACCCGACCATTCCAATTATATTAACAGGGCAAGTTATTCAGGAATTTAAGGGTGCAGTGGCATCTAATTTTCAGCTGAAGAGAACATTATCTGAGACGATTACCTTCATGAACGAGATTTAACGAGTTGTAATGCATAGATTATCAAATCATTAAGCGCATAAGGGTTACTTTTTATATTGCATATATGCAATAATTGTAATATTGTTTAACATTTTGTTTAAAATATTAAACAAAAATAACTGTCAAATTAAGTATTTTGTTTAGCTTTGAACTACAAAAAGTTAAACAAAATTTTATGTCGAACGCAGAATTTAGCATACTACTTACCGAAAACGCAGAATTCCTCAGACCTTTTGCGATCAATTTAACAAAGAACCAAGAGTCTGCAAAGGACCTGTTTCAAGAAACCTTGTATAGAGCTATTTCCAACAAGGACAAATATAATGTTGGAACAAACATTAAAGCCTGGTTGTATACGATCATGCGTAATATTTTTATTAATGACTATCGTCGTCGTGCAAAAAAGTCTACCGTACTAGACAGCTCTCCAAATGATTACTTAATTGACCAAACAAGCAATAAGGTTTTAAATGATGGTATAACTAACTTAAATTTGAAGGAGGTCAAGCAAATTATTTATGATTTGCCTGATTTATTTAGAACGCCATTTAATTTGTATTATGAAGGATATAAATACAATGAAATAGCAGATGCCTTAAATGAACCATTGGGAACTATCAAAAGCAGAATTCACTTTGCTAGAAAGATTTTAAAACAAAAAATTCAACGTTATTAATCATGCCATCTAATTCTAAAAAAGTAATTGTTATAGGCGCAGGGTTTGCTGGTATGTCAGCCGCTACTTTTTTAGCACAGAAGGGTTGGGACGTGACGGTGATAGAAAAAAATACTTTGCCAGGTGGACGTGCGCGTAAATTTTTGGCGGATGGCTTCACTTTTGATATGGGACCTAGCTGGTATTGGATGCCAGATATCTTTGAAAACTATTTTGGGAAATTTGGCAAAAAAGTAGCTGATTATTACAAATTGAAAAGATTAAATCCAAGTTATCGCGTTTATTTTGAAAAAGAGGCTTGGGATTTGCCAGCTAATTACGAAGCGCTACAAGCATTATTAGAATCCAAAGAGCCAGGAGCAGCAAAAGCATTAGATGCATTTTTAGCAGAGGCGAAATTCAAATATGATATTGGTGTGGGTAAATTAGTACACAATCCAGGATTGTCGCTTAAAGAATTTATAGATATTGACTTATTAAAAGGAGTTTTTAAGTTAGATGTTTTTCAATCAATGAAAAAGCATGTAGCAAAATATTTTAAACACCCATCGATACAATTCCTAATGGAATTTCCTGTATTGTTTTTAGGAGCGCTCCCCGAAAAAACACCTGCTTTATACAGCTTAATGAATTATGCGGATATTAAGGGAGGCACTTGGTATCCAGAATTTGGGATGTATAGTATTGTACAAGCGATGTATGATGTGGCAGTATCATTGGGGGTTCAGTTTAAATTAGGGGAGGAAGTGGTTGCTATTGAAGTAACAAACGGAACTGCTAAATCTATTCGTACTAAATTGCTAAATTCAGGGGAACAAAAAGAATACAGTTTTGATGTATTAGTCGGAGCAGGAGATTATCATCATATTGAAACAAAGTTATTAGCACCTAAGTACCAATCTTATTCGAGTGCTTATTGGGACAGCCGTACCATGGCTCCAAGTTCTTTATTATATTATGTTGGGTTGAATAAAAAGCTAACTGGTTTATTGCATCATAATTTATTCTTCGATACTGATTTTGGTTTACATGGCAGGGAAATATATACAGATCCTAAATGGCCCACTCGGCCTTTGTTTTATGCAAGTGTGCCTTCTATTACCGACCCAACTGTAGCGCCAGAAGGGCAGGAGAATCTATTTTTATTAATCCCAGTAGCCGCCGGATTAGATGGAGATACCGAGGAAGTCCGAGATTTGTATTTTGATAAAATAATAAAGCGTCTTGAGGAAAGGTCTGGACAATCTATTAAGGATTCCGTTATATACAAAAGATCCTACTCGGTCACCGATTTTAAAGCTGACTATCATTCTTTTAGGGGTAATGCCTATGGCCTTGCTAATACACTCTTACAAACAGCTAATCTCAAGCCTAGTTGTAAAAGTAAAAAGGTAAATAACTTATATTACACTGGTCAATTGACTGTGCCAGGACCTGGAGTTCCACCAAGTTTAATTAGTGGAGAAGTGGTGGCTACACTGGTGGATAAAACACATAATAATAAATAAAGTATGTCGTCATTAAAATTATACAATGAAGTAACTGCAAAAAGTAGTAAGTATACTACCTTGTTGTATAGCTCTAGTTTTTCGTCAGCAATCGGATTATTGCATAAGGAGTTACGTCAACCCATTTATGATATTTATGGATTTGTTCGTTTTGCCGACGAAATTGTAGATACTTTTCATGAGTATGATAAAGTGGATTTATTAAAGGATTTTAAAGAAGATACTTACGAAGCCTTAGAAAAGGGGATTAGCTTAAATCCAATTTTACACCGTTTCCAGCTCACTTTTAATCAGTTTAATATTGATCGATCTTTGTTAGAGGCTTTCTTGCATAGTATGGAAATGGACTTGAGTAAGCAGGCGTATAATCAAAATTCCTATAATGAATACATTTATGGAAGTGCTGAAGTGATAGGATTAATGTGTTTGCATATATTTTGCAATGGAGATAAGGTTCATTTTGAGCAATTAAAACCTGCTGCACAAAGTTTAGGCGCTGCATTTCAGAAAGTTAATTTTTTACGAGATATCCAAGCCGATTTCGAAGGGTTAGAAAGGATGTACTTTCCTAATTGCGATTTTTCTAATTTCAAACAAACAGACAAGGAGGCGATTGAAGCTGATATCCAAGCCGATTTTGAAGCAGCTTTAGCGGGTATTAAAGCTTTGCCTATTAAGTGTCGTTTTGGAGTGTATGTTGCTTTTAAGTATTACTATTCCTTATTTAAAAAAATAAAACGTACGCATCCGCATTCTATTCTTAAAACAAGGATCCGTATCCCAGATTTAAATAAATTTTTAATTTTATTAAACGCTAAAGTTCGCACAAGCTTAAACTTGTTGTAGTAACTTTGTAGCCATAAAGCCTTTTCTATGTTATTATTTCTTATCAGCATGTTAGTGACCTTTTCTATTATGGAAGGTATTACCTGGTTGACGCATCGTTTTGTTATGCACGGTTTTTTATGGTACTTACACGAGGATCATCATCAACCTACTGGACATTTTTTTGAAAAGAACGACTGGTTTTTTGTAATATTTGCATTGCCTAGTATGGCTTGTATTTTTTATGGCACATTTAATGGAATGGCTTGGTTGTCTGGTATAGGTACTGGTGTTGCTTTATACGGTTTTGCCTATTTTATGGTACATGAAGTGATTATACATCAAAGAATTAAGTGGTTTACAAAATCGAACAGTAGATATATT
>CALPKD020000055.1 GCA_943324055.2 Chitinophaga pinensis | reverse complement strand
GGGGAGTGGGTATGCGTATTGATTTAGACAAAGTGCCTACGCGTCAACAAAATATGAAAGCTTGGGAACTACTATTAAGTGAGAGCCAAGAACGTATGTTGATTTGTGTGCAAAAAGGAAAAGAAGCTGAAGTATTAGCAGTGTTTGAAAAGTGGGATTTATCCTGTAGTAATATTGGCGAAGTAACAGACGATGGGTTACTGAATTTTTATATGCATGGTGAATTAGAGGCATCGTTACCTGCGTATGAATTGGTATTAGGTGGTGGAGCTCCAGTATACACACGAGAATATAAAGCACCTGCCTATTTAGATAAAGTAAATGCATTTGATATGCATTCAATTGCTGACACAACAGATTTAAAAGCAACGGTTAAAGAATTAATTCAATTACCAAATATTGCTTCAAAGCGTTGGGTATATACACAATATGATAGCATGGTAGGTGGCGCTAATACGTCTACCAATGCACCAAGTGATGCATCAATAGTGATAGCAAAAGGAACTGGTAAAGCATTAGCTATGACGGTGGATTGTAATAGTAAATATGTTTTTGCAGATCCTTACCAAGGGGCCATGATTGCGGTTGCAGAATCGGCACGTAATATTGTTTGTTCAGGGGGTGAGCCAATAGGCGTTACCAACTGTTTAAATTTTGGTAATCCTTATGATCCTGAAGTATACTATCAATTTGTAAAATCAGTGGAAGGGATGGGAGCTGCATGTCGAAAATTCAATACTCCTGTAACAGGAGGTAACGTAAGTTTCTACAATCAAAACCCAGATGGTCCAGTTTTCCCAACACCAACAATTGGTATGGTAGGAATAGTAGAGGATATGAAATTTAGAATGACATTAGATTTCAAAAAAGCAGGAGACGTAATTGTATTATTAGGGGAGCAAAAAAATGATATCGGATCTTCGGAATATTTAAATAAAATAAAAGAGGTTCAATATTCACAAGCCCCTCATTTTGATTTAGAAACTGAATTTTCTTTGCAACAATTAGTGGCAAATTTGATTAAAGAAAGTAAAATCATTAGCGCACACGATATTAGTGAAGGCGGCTTGATTGTCACTTTGTTGGAGTCTGCTTTTGTAAATAATAAAGGCTTCAATGTATCCTCTTTGAACAGTGCTTTACGTGCAGATGCTTATTGGGTTGGTGAAGCACAAAGCAGGGTGGTGGTTTCTTGTGATGCAGCGTCGCTTGCAAGCATCGAAACAATGGCTGCTCAATACGGGATTAAAGTAGCTGCAATTGGGACTGTGACGGATAATGAAGTATTAGTAAATAATGAAAATTGGGGTATGATTGCCAATTGGAAAAATGAGTACGATACCGCTATTGAAAAAAAATTAGCTTAATTATATGTCAAAACAATCTACGATCGTTGTAACAGGAACCGCTGGCTTTATAGGTTCTGTGTTTGTTCAATTTTTAAATGAACAAGGGTTCAATCAATTGATATTAGTAGATGATTTTGGCGTAGAATCAAAAAGGCATAATTGGGAACATAAGCAATTTATAAAAGTAATTGAACGCCAAGCTTTTTTGGTACAATTACCTAATTTGGATTTTACCATTGATGCCATTGTGCATTTAGGTGCTCGCACTGATACGACTGAATTCAATTATGCAATTCATGAGGAGTTGAACTTGGAATATTCCAAGTCTCTTTGGAACTACGCAACTGAAAAACAAATTCCTTTTATTTATGCATCTTCTGCTGCTACCTATGGTAACGGGGAACACGGATATGAGGACCGCCATGATATACTAAATCAGTTGGAGCCTTTGAATCCTTACGGGATCAGTAAAAATGAATTTGATAAGTGGGCAATTGCACAACCAACGCATCCACCTGTATGGACCGGCTTGAAATTTTTTAATGTATACGGTCCAAATGAAACACACAAAGCGCGTATGGCGAGTGTGATATTTCATTCCTTTAATCAGATCAAAGCTACAGGCTTAGTAAAATTATTTAAAAGTCATCATCCTGAGTTTAAAGACGGAGAACAATTAAGGGATTTTGTGTATGTTAAAGATGTAGTGAAAGTGATTAATTGGATGCTGCAGGATATGATTTCAAAAAAATGGGATAGTAAAAAAAATGGTTTGTATAATTTAGGTACAGGCAAGGCTAGGTCATTTTACGATTTAGCTGCAAATGTTTTTATAGCACAAGGGATGCAACCCAATATTGAATTTATAGATATGCCATTAGATATCAGAGATAAGTATCAATATTTTACAGAGGCAAATATGACCAAACTTCGTGCTGCAGGTTATGTAGCTCAATTTTATAGTTTAGAGGAAGGGGTTAGTGATTATGTGAAAAATTATTTAGTACCCGAAAAGGGTTACTAATTTTTGACAGAATCGTATTCATTTTTTCTTATCAATCAACTCTAAATTTCATGAAAAATAAAATCGCCATTATAGGTGGAGGTAACCTCGGGTCTTCCATTGCAGAAGGATTAATTGCAAGTGGATTTGTACAAGCAAATCAAATCACGATTACCAAAAGAAACATTAGCACGCTAAAACATCTTGAGGACAAAGGGGCAACAATTACCTCAGACAATCAAGCAGCTGTGAAGGAGGCAAACTATGTAATCCTTGCTGTAAAACCGTTTCAAATAAAAGATATTGTTGCAGAAATAAAACCTTGTTTAAATGCAGTACAACACACTATTATTAGCGTTGCCACGGGAGTCTGGATTAAGGATTTGGAAGAAATGTTGGCTCCAGATTTTGCATTATTCCGTGCCATGCCAAATACTGCCATTTCAATTCAACAAAGCATGACTTGCATTTGTGCAAATGGGGCGGCTAGTAATCAAGTTGAATTTGTTAGTTCGTTATTTAACCAATTAGGGAAGAGTATATTAATTGATGAAAAATTAATGGACGCTGCTACAGTTTTAGGGGCCTGTGGCACTGCTTATGCATTAAGATATATTAGAGCAAATATTCAAGGGGGAATTGAAATAGGATTTAGTGCTGCACAAGCTTCATTAATCGCAGCACAAACGGTGAAGGGAGCAGCCGATTTATTGCTTACAAAAAATACACATCCCGAACAAGAGATTGATAAAGTAACTACGCCCATGGGCTGTACCATAGCGGGTTTGAACGAGATGGAACATCAAGGTTTCAGCTCCTCTTTAATTCGTGGACTTACTGCTAGTTATCGCAAGATCAAAAATGATATGTAAGTACCCCTTTATAAAAAAAGAGAAAAAATACAATATTCCTCGGCTCCCAGCTCGCAAGCTCGAATGGTCGCTCGGAATAGTATTTCTTTCTCTTTTTTTAATGTAAGCGAGGTCGGCGTTTTTAATGCGCGTTCAAAAAAGCAATCGCTTTAGTATAAGCATCTGCCTTTGCAGCTGCATTATAACTTGGGTTGCTTGGATTTGCAAAGCCATGTCCTGCTTCATATCTATTTACAGATAAATTTTTTCCAGCTTCTTTCATATTTTTCTCAAACTCATTCACCATTGCAGGAGAAGGGGATTGGTCTTGATTACCAAAGAATCCTATGATATCACATTGAATGGATTTTAATTTTGCCATATCCGTTTCAGGACGACCGTAATACATCACGGTTCCTTTTGCTTGCGGGCCAGCTAAAATTGCAGTTTGTAAACTCCACATTCCACCAAAGCACCAACCCACACTATAGATAGCAGCTTTGCTACCAGCATGCTTGATGGCGCCTTGAATAATTGCAGTCATTCTAGCCATATCTGCACCGCGCATTAATTTCATAGCACTATCTGGTGTAGCAGCAACTTTTCCATCATACATATCTACCGCCATTACATTGACATCACCTAAATCAGTATAATACTTATCTGATTCCATTTTAATGTTGTCGTTTAAACCCCACCATTCTTGTACTACAATTAACCACTTATTTGATTTATTTTTAGCTGGGATAAAGTAAGCATTGGCTTCCTTGCCATCGGCTGCTGTAAAAACGACCATATTGCCTAGTAATTGGTCCGCATTCACAACTAATGGCGCTGGGTGTAAAGCAGCAAATGCAGGCTGAGAGGCCTCTAATTTATAAGCCTGTTGCGTCTCCATGTTTAGACATTCAATCACTTCGGCCTTATTTACTGTAGCGTGTTGTGTTTTTTCCCACTGCCAGCTCAATAAACTAGCTGTTAATACGACTGCAAATAGGGTGTAAAGGAGTTTTTTCATATTGTAATTTTTAAGATGTTCACTTTTAGATAACACTTATAAACATTTATTGTTCGCTGCCTTGGCAGGATTTTTTTAACGTCTTTTTTTGGCGTAGTTTTGTATGACCTCTAAGAATTTTCCCAACAATAGATAGGTCGATTAACCAAACCCCTTTGAAAGGGTAATCCTCATAGGAAACTATGGTTGGGATTGCTTTTTCAAAATTAGACGCATTTAATTTTATGGCAAAGTATGTTTTTGTAACAGGTGGAGTGACAAGTAGTTTAGGAAAAGGCATAATAGCAGCTTCTTTAGCCAAGTTATTACAAGCAAGAGGGATCACTGCCACTATTCAAAAATTTGACCCATATATTAATGTGGATCCAGGTACGCTAAATCCTTACGAACATGGAGAATGTTATGTAACGGAAGATGGTGCTGAAACCGATCTAGATTTAGGCCACTACGAGCGTTTTTTAAATACACCTACTTCTCAGGCAAATAACGTTACCACTGGACGTATTTACCAAACAGTTATTAATAAGGAGCGTGCTGGAGAATTTTTGGGCAAAACTGTTCAAGTGGTGCCTCATATTACTGATGAGATTAAACATCGCATGATGTTATTGGGTCAAGATGGAAAGTTTGACGTAGTCATTACTGAAATTGGAGGAACCGTGGGTGATATTGAAAGTACTCCTTTCATTGAAACGGTGCGTCAAATTCAGTGGGAATTACCAACTGAAGACGTGATGGTGGTGCACTTAACGTTGATTCCCTACTTAAATGCAGCGAAGGAATTAAAAACAAAACCGACACAACATAGTGTAAGAATGTTGAGTGAAACGGGCGTACATCCAGATGTAATTGTTTGTAGAACGGAACATCCTTTAAATGATGAGATAAAACGAAAAATTGCTTTATTCTGTAATGTAAAAGCAGGAAATGTAATTGAATCCTTGGATGCAAGCACTATTTATGAAGTTCCTTTGTTGATGTTGAAAGAGCAATTGGATTTAATCGTAATGAAAAAATTACAAATTCAAAATTACAAGGAGCCAGAATTAACAAAGTGGAATGGTTTCTTAGCTAAATTAAAGAATCCAAAATCGACAGTGAATATTGGGTTGATTGGAAAATATATTGAACTACAAGATGCCTACAAGTCAATACTAGAGAGCTTTATACACGCTGGTGCAATGAATGAGGTAAAAGTAAATGTGGTAAATGTGCACAGCGAAAACCTTACTGCTGAAAATGTAAAAGAACAATTAGGTGCATTGGATGGTTTATTAGTGGCACCTGGTTTTGGTAATAGAGGTATCGAAGGAAAAATAGTTGCAGTGCAATATGCAAGAGAAAATAATATGCCATTTTTTGGTATATGTTTAGGGATGCAAATGGCGGTCATTGAATTTGCAAGAAACGTTTTAGGTTTACAAGGGGCGCATTCTGTTGAAATGGATCCAAATAGTCCTCATCCGGTTATCAATATGATGGAAGAACAAAAACGTATTACCATGATGGGAGGAACGATGCGCTTGGGTGCTTATCCTTGTGTGATTCAAAAAGACACTTTGGCTTACAAAATATATGGTGCTACTGAAATTAGTGAGCGTCATCGTCACCGTTATGAATTTAACAACGAATACCTAAAAGCATTCCAAGACAAGGGAATGGTGAATAGCGGTATTAATCCAGCTACGAACTTGGTAGAAATTGTAGAATTGCCAAACCATCCTTTCTTTATTGGAGTTCAATATCACCCTGAATTAAAAAGTACAGTAGAGCAGCCCGCTCCATTATTTGTTCATTTTATTGAGGCTGCTAAAAAATACGCAAACAAATAGTTTATCCTTGTCATATCGCTAACATTTGTTAGTTTTATGACATGAATAAAGTAAGAATTTTAACGTCTACCAGTTTATTTGATGGGCATGATGCATCTATTAATATCATGCGAAGGGTGCTCCAAGAAAATGGTGTGGAAATTATTCATTTAGGGCACAATCGTTCAGCGCATGAAATTGTAGAAGCCGCTATTGAGGAAGATGTGCAAGGTATTGCAATCACTTCCTATCAAGGAGGGCACGTTGAGTTTTTTACTTATGTACGAACTTTATTAGATCAATCTGGATACAAGCATGTAAAAATTGTTGGCGGAGGGGGTGGTACCATACAACCAAGCGAAGTCGCGCATTTACAAAAAATAGGAATCTCTAAAATATACCTGCCCGATGATGGACTTAAAATGGGTATTGTAGGGATGATTTTGGATGTCATAAAAATTTGCGACTTTGAATTAAAACCAAATACTGGAAATAAATTACCTAAACTTTCGATTGCAAAAAAAATAGATCCACGTGACCTAAGTCGTGCGATAACGCTTTTACAAAATGGTAAATCTAAAGCAATAAAAAAGTCGAAACGGTCGGCTCATAATATTCCTATCATTGGCTTGACTGGCACGGGTGGGGCAGGTAAATCAACGGTTTGTGATAGGCTGATTCAATATTTTTTATTGGCCAATCCTACCAAAACGATTGCGGTCATTTCGGTAGATCCGTCTAAACGCAAAACAGGGGGTGCTTTATTGGGAGATCGTATACGAATGAATGCAATTCATCATCCCAATGTATTTATGCGTTCTTTAGCTACGCGTTCTGATGCACAGTCTATTGCACATTCCATGGATGGCGTCATTGAACTTTGTGTGCAAGCTGGTTTTGATTGTATAATCATTGAGACCGCAGGTGTGGGCCAAAATGATGCTACGATTGTGGATTATGTTTCAGTGCCTGTTTATATCATGACTCCTGAATTTGGGGCTCCAACGCAATTGGAAAAAATAAACATGATTGATTATGCCAAAATTATAGGTATCAATAAATTTGACAGGGCAGGTGGATTAGACGCACTTAGAGATGTTCGAAAACAATACAAAAGATCACATCATTTATTTGAGGATAAAATCCCAGCGCCCATTTTT
>CALPKD020000054.1 GCA_943324055.2 Chitinophaga pinensis | reverse complement strand
GTGATGTCGTATCGGGTTCAACCAGACTGTTTGAAAGAGGAAAAGGACGTGAGATTAAGAAACTACTAGATGAGGGAAAATTGACACTCCTAGAGGTTCATTCCATTGACCGTCTCGGAAGGAATACCATTGATGTATTATCAACTTGGAAGGAACTAACTGACAAAGGAGTTACCGTAGTTTGTAGGAATCCCAATATTAGAAACTTCGATGAGAATGGTTATCCGGATAAGTTCTCAGAACTACTCCTGTCGGTTCTTTCGGTGATGTACAGTTTTGAGAGGGATACCATCCGTCAAAGACAATTAGAAGGGATAAGGGTTAAAAAGATGACAAATCCCGAAGTATACATCGGAAGACGTGTTGGAACAACATACTCACCGGATGTGTTCTTACAACGTAAAAAGTCACAGGATATACTTTCATACATTAACAAAGGAACACACACTTACAAGGAAATTAGTAAGATATTGGGTGTGAGTGAAACAACTATCAGTAAGGTGAAGAAAGTATCTCAAATGGTCTTAAAATAAGTACCAGTATCATCGGGATGAAGGGTCGACCGGAGTTTACGAAGGGAGACCCGTAAGAAATAAGAATAAAAAACAGTTAGTTATAAGATTATTGTTGGATTTAATGCACCCACAATGGGAAAAAGGATTAATTTGATATGGAAAAATAAGGTGTAAAACCTTGACTGGATTGAATTTGGATGAATTGTTAATTACCTTTGGTATGGAACCAAACGACTCCACAGAGTATTTTAAATCCCGCTTCGGCGGGATTTTTATTTCCCTTCGTCTTTTTAAATAAAAATAAAGACTTGGGAAATACTTTAATGATTTTAAATCCCGCTTCGGCGGGATTTTTGGTTGTTGATATACACAACACCTTCTTTAATTTCGTTGGCTAGTTGTTGAATCGTTTTTGAAATAAACAACTTATTCAATTGCTTTCGGATGCCTTTGTATTGTGCATGCATAGGGCAGGGTTGAGCCTCATCACATTGTTTTAACCCCATCACACATTTTTCTAATACTCCTTCTTCACCCATTGCTTCCAATATACATTTTGCAGGTAGTTTACGCGCTTTGTCTGAAATATAAAAGCCACCATGTGGTCCTCGGGTGGAACTAATTACCTTATTATCCTTGGTTAAGGATTGCAAAATTTTAGCGGTGAAGGATTTTGGAGAATCAATGGCGATTGCAATTTCATCTATACCTAACTTATGGTCTTCAGCGCTTTTCTGGGCAATATAGATAGTAGCTCTTAATGCGTATTCGGTGGCTTTAGAAAACATGATATGAACTGTTGGTATAGTTGAATAGAAATAATAAAGATGAAGATAAAGCTAAAAGTGATTAAATGACAATTAAGAAGCTGATAAATTATGGTGCCTATCTGCTCCATTCTGCATAGGAATCTTTTGTTTCATACAATTTTAAATAAACCAATTGTACATGGGTCGAAAGGGATGCAGTTAGTATGTTTTTAATATACAGTAATAAGTTCTCTGCAGTAGGCTCGACTTCCCATACAATTATATTTTCCTGAGTGGAAGTGTATTTATTCTCAACTATAAATTGTTTAGATAGCAATAGCTTATGGTCTAGAAAAATAATCACCTTGTTCTTTACTATTTTTTTTATTTCCTTAAAGTCGATTACAAAACCAGGGGCAGGAATAAAATCTTCATAGTCGGAGTCTGTTGTGACACTCACATGTAATTCATAGGAATGTCCATGAATGTGTTTGCAAGCTCCATCATATCCATGAATTGCATGTGCCGTTTCGAAGTGGAATATCTTAGTCAGTTTTAGCATTATTAATTTGAGATTGAAGGATTGGTAGGATTACAGCGATGATACCCGCAAAAAGAAATATCCCAGATACGCTAAAAAGTATAAATATGGGTTTTGCATTTGACATCATTTCATTAAACGGGGCTTTGTTTATTTGCATTTGCCATTTTGATTTTAATATTCCAGCAATGATCAAGGAAAGCCAAAAAATAAGTAAACTAATATTACTCATCCAAAATCCCCGCTTCATCCATTTTATTTGATTGGATGTAATGTTGTTTGAATTTTGAATAATATCAATGACAATAGCTAGTAAAATAAAACTATTAATGCCAATGGTAGTGCCCATTGAATGCGCCACAGTTATATGGGTGCCATGGGTATATACATTGATTGCGGGAATAGACATGAAAATGGCTAATACTAATGAAAGGAATACCCAAACATCTGCTGCTAATAAAAAACGATATGCAAGCTCATGATATAATTTTTGAGCTTCAGTTAAGCTCGACTTCCATTTGTAAATAATTCTGCCAAGTATAAATAGCTCACTCATACTAATCAAATAACTAATGCGCTGTATAAAATGGTGGGTAGGTAAGGTATAGATATGGTGACCCCAGTTAAACATTAAATTCGTTAAACCCGTAAAGTATAAAACAAAGGCCATGGTTGATTTTGCATACGTTTTATCTTCACTTATTTTTTCTAATAAATAAAAGCCACAACCGTAAATTAACATGTTCCAGGCACCCACCATGGATCCATAGGATTTCCACTGAATGGTCATGTCATTAATAATATTGTTTCTGAAATACGGGAAAACCCACAAGTAGGATTCAATGAATGTAAATAAAAAAAAGAAACATCCAGTTGCCCACATCCATACATATACTGGCTGATTTTTAAAAGTCCCAATGGTAGCTATAAAATTAATTATAAAAAATATCCAGCCTAATAAAATTGGTAGAAAGAAGATTGGATCAAACTCCCAATATTCTCTGCCACCAAACTTCCCCGTAAAATAAGAAAGAATGATTAGGATCGTTGTACCGGCAAATAGGCCCCACTGCAACTTTAATAAAATAGGAAAGGCTATTTGTGTTTTTCTATATGCTTGAACATAACTTAAAACACTTCCTATAGCAGCAAATAAAATCCAAAAAATCACACTAGATACATGTAAGGGTCTTGTTTTTTCAAATGAAATATAATTTTTAGCCAAGCCAGGAATTAGGTATTGTAAAGTTCCAAGTAATCCAAATGCCATTCCAAATAGGAGTAAGGAAAGTGCAAATAGGATAAATCGCTTTGCAATGTCCCTTTTATTATTGTTTAATGGTACCATCTATATAGGTTTTAAATGTGCGCGGATCTGCTGACCCGGAAGCGTCTACATTTTTTAAAAATGCAACTATTTGTCCTATTTCTTGCTCCGTTAAGTTAAAATTAGGCATAGTAGGGGTCCCGTATTTTAGGAAGGTTTTGATGAATAGCTCACTTCGGTTAGCACAAACATTTGTTAAGTCAGGTCCTATATATCCTCCCTGGCCATATACTTGATGACATGCATTGCAATTGTATTTTTGCCAAACTAATTTCCCTTGCTGGGCAGCAATACTTGTTGAATTTTTGGGTATAGGCAGGGTGGAATACAAAAAAACTGAATAGGCTAAGTAGCTAACTGTTAAAAGAGAGGCGACACCTATTTTATATATATCTGCTGACGTCATAGCTCAATTAAATAATTAAAGACAAAAATAACTTTAATTATTATATTTACATAATTATTTAAAAATAGGGCACTAACTATCTACATATGCTAGGATCAAAAGTTGAAATATTATCCCCGGCTGGTTCATTTGAATCCATGCAGGCAGCTATTAATGCAGGAGCAGACGCTATTTATTTTGGAGTGGAGCAGCTAAATATGCGCACCGTTTCGTCGAGCCCTTTTACAATTGGAGATATCAAGGAAGTAAGCAAGCTTGCAAAGCAGCACCATATAAAGGCTTATTTGACTTTGAACACGATTATGTACGAGCATGATATGCAATTGCTAAACGGAATATTAAAGGAGGTAAAGGCCCATCAAATTGACGCAGTGATCGCTGCCGATTTTGCTGTCATTAATGCCTGCAAGCAGTTGGGTATCCCTTTGCATGTTTCCACACAAGCCAATGTAAGTAATGTGGAAACGGTTCAGTTTTTTGCTCCTTATTCGGATGTAATCGTGTTAGCTAGAGAATTAACTTTAAAACAAGTGGCGCATATCTGTACGGAGATCAAACGTAAAGATATTAGGGGCGTTTCTGGGGAGCTAATCAAAATTGAAATATTTGTGCATGGTGCTTTGTGTATGGCTGTTTCGGGAAAATGTTATTTAAGTTTACATTCACAAAATGCATCTGCAAATAGAGGGGCTTGTGTACAAAACTGTCGTCGTTCTTATAGTGTTACAGATACAGAAACGGAGGAGGTTCTTGAAATAGACAATGAATATATTATGTCACCAAAGGATCTGTGTACAATCAATGTGCTAGATCAAATTTTTGCAGCTGGAGTGGATGTATTAAAGATCGAAGGTCGAAGCAAGGGAGCGGATTATGTGCATGAAGTGACTGCTTGTTATAGAGAAGCAGTTGACGCTATTCAGTCAAATACCTATAATCAAGAAAAAATAGATGTCTGGATGAAACGTTTAGGTGCGGTATACAATAGAGGATTTTGGGAAGGTTATTATTTGGGTAGAAAGTTAGGAGCGTGGACAACGAATCCAGGTTCTGCTGCAACGGATAAAAAAGTATACTTAGGCAAGGGAACTAAGTATTTTGCAAAAATTAATATTGGTGAATTTGTGATCGAAACAGGACAACTCCGAAAAGGTGATACCTTAATGGTAATGGGGCCATCCATAGGTGTCTCAAAAATAATACTAGGAACACTCGTGGTAAATGGAAAAGCGGCTGATATTGCGGAGAAGGGTGATTTATTAACCTTGCCAATGGATGCAAAAATAACTCCATCCTACAAAATATATAAAATACTTTCTGAATCTAATGCCTAAGATTATTCATTACCGTAATAAATGCATTGGCTGTAGTATCTGTTTTGAAATGCAACCTGCTTTATGGAGGATGTCAAAAAAGGACGGTAAGGCAACGCTTGTTCAATCCATTAGTAAAAAGGATGTATATCAATTAGTAATTCGCGAGGAGGATGTTGAATTTTCCATGGAAGTTGCAAAAGCTTGCCCCGTAAAAATTATTAGGTTATAGTTATTGATCTGAGTCTAAGTCTGCATCTTCAGGTAAAAGGTCAGCAGGGGTTACGTCTAGTGCCGATGCAATTAAAAATAAATAAGAAACAGAAAAATTAACTTTGCCTAGTTCTAGACGGTTAATTTGTGAATAGTCTTTATCATTACATTTAAAGGCTAAATCGGTTTGGGTAAGCCCTCGTTCAAGACGAACAGCGCGCACCTTTTCACCTACTTTTTTCAAAAAATCGTCTTGACGATAGTATTTCTTTTTTGTTTGATTCATACCCGTACAAAGTGATTGTATAACAATAATTTATCATAGGGCTAATTCTCCTTAATTTCAATTTGATGGGGCAACTATTAGGACGATAGGGGCATCGTTAATAATTATAGTAAAACAATATAGTTTTTTATAATATCAAATTTGATATTTTATTTTTTTGACCGTTTTTCAACCTAAAATTAATTCAAATAAACATTTCATCTTTCTGCAAATCGATGAATATCTTATTTTTAATTAGCTATTTCAATTGAATAATCATGATAAAATTCAGTAAATTTCAGCTTCAAACTAAGAACTATGCACCGTCTTAATTTTAAATGCGTCTTAGCCGCCTTGTTTTCTTTATTTATTTTTTCTCGATTTCAATCAACAGCACAAACTTTATCAATCGAAGGTCGCTGGGATTTGACAGTAAATATGAATGGGCGAATGGCCCCCTCTTGGCTGGAAGTAAGACACTCGGGGACGAATGGTTATATTGGACATTTTGTGGCTGACGGGGGTAGTGCAAGGCCTATTTCAAAAGTGAACTTTAAGGAGGGGAAAATGTCTTTTCATATTCCAGCACAATGGGAAGTCACAAATAAGGAATTACTGTTAGATGGAGAATTGAGTGCGGATGGTACATTAGGGGGCACAATGACTACAACAAGTGGAAGAGTATTTACTTGGGTAGGTGTTCGAGCACCAAAATTATGGAGGGAAAAAACACCTGTTTGGGGAAAGCCAATCAGCTTATTCAATGGTAAAAATTTTGATGGGTGGGAAGTAATGGGCAATAATCAGTGGGTGGTAGAAGATGGCATTTTAAAAAGCCCTACATCGGGTGCGAATATTCGAACGACTAAAACCTTTGACGACTTTAAATTACATATTGAATTTAGGTATCCAAAGGGTAGCAATAGTGGCGTGTATTTAAGAGGTCGATACGAAATACAAATCGAAGACACTAAAGGACTGGAGCCATTAAGTATTTACTTAGGGGGTATTTATGGATTTATCGATCCTTGGTTAAATATGGCAAAAGAAGCAGGCGAGTGGCAAAGCTATGATGTAACCTTAGTAGGCCGAATGGTGACACTTTTAGTGAATGGTCAAACTGTAATTTATAAACAAGAAATTCCAGGTATTACAGGGGGAGCAATAGATAGTAACGAAGGGGCTCCTGGGCCAATTATGATGCAAGGGGATCATGGTCCAATTGAGTTTCGAAATATTATGATTACGCTTACTAAGTAGGAAATATTTCTATGGTTATTCATACAGCCGATTAAAAAACTATTATATCTCAACCTCTCTATTGACTTTGGTCATATTTTTTTGGGGTAGATCGGGGTTATTTCGTTTAACATTATAATCCTATGATTCATCCATTCCAATATACTACGGCTGTAGAGGCATTAAATTTGATTCAAAGTGGCCATCGCCTTTTTGTTCATGGTAGTGCTTGTACGCCATTGTATTTATTAAGAGAACTAGCTAAGCAAAAGGATCGTTTACAAAACGTTGAAATTATTTCCATCACATTGCTTGGAAAAATTGAATTAGCCAATCCGGGTTACGAAAAAGCTTTTCATATCAATTCATTATTTGTTTCTGAACCAATCAGACAAGCTGTGAATGAGGGTAGGGCGGATTTTATTCCTGCTTTTTTAAGTGATATTCCAGATATGATCAGAACCGTGCTGCCTGTTGATGTGGCTTTGGTTCAAGTTTCTCCACCTGACATACATGGATATTGTACTTTGGGAACTTCAGTAGACGTTGCTAAGACAGCAGTGGACAATGCAAAAATTATTATCGCACAAGTCAATCCACAAATGCCTAGAACGCACGGGGATGGGATGATTCATACAGATCGGTT
>CALPKD020000053.1 GCA_943324055.2 Chitinophaga pinensis | reverse complement strand
TTTATTAAATAGTTTATTTAATTGGGTTTTAAAATTAGCGGGTAAGGAAAAATTAAGCATTAGCAAAAAGGTTAAAAACAGTGTAAAAAAAGCAGTTTCCTTTATTGATAATTTCGAGCAAATTGCTGCCGAATTAGCAATCGAGAACCATTATCAGTATGTGATATGTGGCCATATTCATCAACCACAACAAAAACTAGTTACGACAGATAAAGGATCAGTCACCTATTTAAATAGCGGGGATTGGATTGAGAACTTGACAGCTTTAGAATACTATGAAAAGGCCTGGCATTTATACCAGTATGAAGCAAGTCAGTTTGAACATGTTTCTAAAGAAAAAATTAAAATAGTGCATCTAAATACCGAGTTAAGTGTAATGACTAACGAGGTGGCATTTCAGGTTTCACTTTAAGCTATTTTATGAAAATATTTTACGCAATACAAGGCACAGGGAATGGTCATATCAGTAGAGCTGTTCAATTGTACCCTTATTTAAAAAAATATGGGGAAGTTGATTTCTTTTTGAGTGGCACTAACGCGCATTTAAATTCAGACATTCCAATAAAATTTAAGAGCAAGGGGTTAAGTTTGTTTTATAAACATACCGGGGGGCTGGATTATAATAAGATTGTAAGTTCTTTGTCTTTTAATATTTACAAGGATGCAAAGTCATTGCCTGTAAATGAATATGATTTAGTAGTGAACGATTTTGAATTTGTTTCATCACTTGCTTGTTCGATAAAAAAAGTCCCATGTGTTCATTTTGGACATCAAGCTAGTTTCCAAAGTAAAAAAACACCAAGACCTAAAGGAATGAACCCGTTAGGCAACTTAATTTTAGAAAAATTTGTAAAAAGCAATACGCATATTGGCTTGCATTTTGATGCTTATGATGAAAATATATATAATCCAATTATAAAGGAGGAGATAATAGCTGCAACTCCTATTAATGACGGGCATATAACAGTTTATTTACCTCAGTATTCATTAGCGATTCTAGAACCTCATTTGTTAAAACAAAGTAATTTTCATTTTGAAGTGTTCACCAAAGATGTAACTGGAATAGTTTGCAAAAATAATATTACTTATTATCCTATTAATAACAGTCAGTTTACAAGTAGTATGATTCGTTGCTATGGAATTATTACCGCAGGAGGGTTTGAAACACCAGCCGAGGCTATGTATATGAATAAAAAGGTATTAAGCATTCCTATTATGAACCATTACGAGCAAGAATGTAATTCGGTTGCACTTGGAAAAAAAGGAGTAATGGTTTTAAAAAAAATAGACCAAAATTTTGCACAATATTTTGACCAATGGGTATACGAGAAAAATCCAATTAAATTAAACCTAACACATACCACCGAGCAAATTGTAGACATTCTAATACAATCAGCCAATAAAAATTAATTATGTATACAATTTTGAATCAAAAAGGAGAGAAGGTCGCATATATCCAAAATATGATGATTATGGATATGTCACAGGAGCAAGTACTAGGAATTTTAATAGGTGATTGTTTTTTATGCAAAAAAAATAATGTGATTGGTAAAATATTCAACAAGTCAGCCTATTTAATTAATGGTGAAATTTGCGGAAAAATTATTAACAATGAGGAGTATAAAAATATTGCCTTAAAAAAATATCAAATGCAGGCTGCATGGGAAATCTTGTCTAATATAAAGGAACATACTAGCACATGGATTGTAGAAACGAATAAGTGGTCAAATCGAGTTTTATTAGATCATCTTTTGTAAACGTAAAACAACAAAGCCTAGTTTTTCAACTAGGCTTTGTTTATAAGTGTATTCTGCAAATAATAGACTATCCGTTATAAGCTTCTGATACACCCTTGTGTAAAATTTTTCCTGCTCTAATATTTAATCCCTTTGCAAGTGCTTGGTTTTCGGCACATGCAATTTCCCATCCTTTATTAGCAATTGCTAACGCATAAGGTAAGGTTGCTTGTGTTAAAGCGCGCGTTGAAGTTTGAGGGACTGCACCTGGCATATTGGCTACGCAGTAATGTAAAATATCTTGTTCCATGTACACTGGATTTTCGTGCGTTGTAGGCTTGCATGTTTCAATACAACCACCTTGGTCAACTGCCACATCCACCACTACCGAACCAGCTTCCATTAATGCTAAATCGGCCTTCATTACTAAATGTGGCGCTTTTGCACCATGTAATAAAACGGCTCCAATTACTAAATCAGTTGTTGGTAATTTTTCTTTTATTGCAAGTAACGAAGAGTATTGTGTAACTACATTCGCAGGCATTACATCTGACAAATATCTTAATCTAGCTAAGTTGGTATCCATGATGGTAACGTTAGCGCCTAAACCTGCAGCCATTTTTGCAGCTTGAGTTCCTACGATTCCTCCACCTATAATTAATACTTCAGCTGGTTTAACACCAGGTACTCCACCTAATAATTTTCCTTTTCCACCAAATGGTTTTCCTAAATAATACGCACCTACATTAACCGCCATTCTTCCCGCTACTTCAGACATAGGAACAAGTAATGGTAATGACCCATCCGCTAATTCTACGGTTTCGTATGCGATACAAACTGCATGTGTTTTCATCATTGCTTCAGTCAACTCCTTAGACGCGGCAAAGTGGAAATAGGTAAATAATATTTGACCCGCTTTGATAAGTGGGAATTCAGCAGCAAGTGGTTCCTTTACCTTCACAATCATTTCGGAGATTTCGTACACTTCTTTAGCAGATTTCAAAATATTAGCACCTACATTCACATAAGCTTCATCAGAAAAACCAGAACCAGCACCTGCCTTGGTTTCGATATAAACTGTATGGCCTTGTCTTGTCAACGCATAAACACCTTCTGGAGTCAAGCCTACTCTGTATTCTTGAACTTTAATTTCTTTGGGACAACCTATGATCATTGTATTTGGATTTTATTTCTGTACAAATATCATTAATAAGGAAATATTGTTCTATAACTACTAAATATTCAGTAATTATTACTTTTAAATGACATTATTATCGAAATATTTATTAATTTAGTTTTGATTTTTGCCTTTAAACAGAAATAATTTCGATTGCTAAATCAACACTCATGACACTTGATAATATTGATCTTGCTATTTTAAGAATTCTACAGAAGGATGCACTTGCTAAATTAAAGGATATCAGCGCTGCAGTGAACCTGTCGGTGAGTCCCACTCATGATCGAATTAAAAGATTAGAACAAGAAGGGTTTATACAGGCATATGTAACATTAATGGATCGTAAAAAAATAAATCTGGGACTCGTTGTGCTTTGTCAAGTAACATTGGACAAACAAACTCGGAATAATTTTTCTGAATTTGAGCAAATCATTTTGCAATATCCCGAAGTGATTTCTTGTAGTTTAGTGTCTGGAAATTTTGATTATTTTTTAAAATTAGTTACTAAAGATGTTGAAACCTACAATAAATTTTATCAAGAAAAACTTGCGGTCCTCCCAATGGTCGCTCATATTAATAGTTTGTTCGTAATGGATGAAATAAAAACGACTACCGAGCTTCCTCTGTAAAAAATAGCATTAAATTTAATTTAAAATATCCAAATCCAAATAATATACCATGTACGATATTTCTTATTACAAAGCAAAGGATCATCAAGAAGTCATTGATTTTATGCAGGCGAATCCGTTTGTAACGATTTGCGGTGTTGATTTTAACGGTTTCCCGGTAGCCACTCAAATTCCTATTTTAATTAATCAAGTAAATAGTAAATTAATTATTAGTGGCCATCTAATGCGTAAGCAAGACCATACTAAATCCTTTGAAATTAATAATAATGTGTTAGTTATTTTTTCAGCACCCTCTGCTTTTGTAAGCGCTAGTTGGTATACCGTTAAGGGTATTGCTAGTACTTGGAATTATCAATCAGTTCACGCTGTTGGGAAAATGGAAATGAAAGGCCAGGATCATTTGTATACTTTACTTTCAGAACTTACTGCACATTTTGAAAAAGACCCAAATGCGCCAACTCAAGTGAAAAATTTAGACCCCACATATTTGCAAGAAAACATGAAAGCCATCATTTCATTTGAAATTGAAGTGACTGATTTAAAACATGTTTTTAAACTTAGCCAGAACAGAGACGATGCTTCCCATGAAAACATTAAAAATGAATTAAGCAATGGCACGTCTGCATGTAAACACATAGCAGCTGCTATGAAACGATAGTGATTTATTTTGTTGGTTGAATTAGGTCCAAAAGATTTCCAAAAATATCTTTGAATACGGCTACTGTCCCATATGCTTCATCATAATCTCTAACTACTAATGCAATATGTGCTATACTTTGTTTCATATTTCAAAGATAGACTACCTTTGTTTAAATTATATTTATGGCGGCTATAAAAAACTTGATATTTGATTTAGGAAATGTTTTATACGACATAGATTTTACAAAAACCTATAAAGCATTTGAAACCCTTGGTATTCCGGATTTTGAAAATCATTTCACATTGAATAAATCAGACGAATTATTCTTTGATTTAGAAAAAGGGTTGGTAAATGAGCTTGATTTTTACAATCGTTTTCGAAAACTTTTTTTGATGAAATTAACCGACGAACAAATTGGTACTGCTTGGAATGCGTTATTGATTGGGTTTAGAAAAGTGAGCATCGATTGGGTTAAAGCAAATAACCAATTGTATAATACCTACTTGTATTCCAATACGAATCAACTTCATTATGATTATTTCATTGCTCAATTTGAAAAAGAAATCGGGGGTGGCCCATTTAATAGCCTTTTTAAAAAGCCATACTATTCTCATGAAATGGGGCAGCGTAAGCCCGATCCGGCTTCTTTTACTTTTATTTTGGAAAAAGAAGGGCTCTTTGCAGAGGAAACCCTTTTTATTGATGACAATGAACCTAATGTGATTGCAGCTGCCTCCATTGGATTGCAAATTTTGCATTTAAAACCCGGGATGGTGATCGAAAAGGAGTTGCTTAACCTACTAAAATAGGGTTGATTGCAGACTCGTTTTAGGGAGTGCTTTTTTCAATTATTTCTTAACTTCTTCAAAATCAATGTATTCGACTTCTAAAGGAGGGCCTTGAGCCTTATTATTCCCAGCATTATTCGTAAAATTCGTTTGTTGAGCCGATGCAGCCGTTTGCCTACTTGCTTCTGCAGCCTTAGCCGCTTCCTGCATTTTTTCCATGTTTTGCTTCACGGTTTTCACGCCCTTACTAATAGGCACAACTACCTCAAAAATGACTTTGTACAGGAAATAGATCACCAAACCATATATTATCAGCTTCATCATGGTGCAAAAATAGGGAACCGGCCAATAATATTGGGTGATTTCATCCTGTTTTATTACCTTTACTCAAGTATTAACATACTATTGAAGGGAACGAGGTCGTTCCCTTCTTCTTTTTTATATATGGAAGTAAACGAATTAAAGGATAGGGTACATGCAATATTAGAGCCTCTTTTACAGGAGGATCCTAGTTATTTTTTGGTACATATTAAAGTTAAGCCTGGGCATATCATTAGAGTTTATATAGACGGAGACCAAGGATTACCCATTAAGCAATGTACCTCGTTCAACAGAAGATTATATAGAGCCATCGAAGAAGCGGCTTGGTTCCCTGAAGGTGATTTTGCATTGGAAGTTTCTTCGCCGGGTGTGGATGAGCCTTTGTTGTTAAATAGGCAGTATGTAAAAAATATTGGACGTAAAGTGGAAGTGACTTTAAATGATGACACCGTGAAAGAAGGCAATTTATTAACTGTGACCGAAGCAGATATATTAATAGAGTGGACCGAAGGGAAGGGTAAAAAAGCAACCCAGCAACAATTGCTTATTCCATTTGAGAGTATTAAATCAACCATAGTTCAAATTCAATTTTAACAAATCATCAAGCGAGGAGCTTGAAAAAAAATTATGTTATGGCAAGTATAAATTTGATTGAGGCGTTTCAGGAATTTAAAGACGCAGAAAGCATTGACCGTCCCACGATGATGAAAGTGGTAGAAGACGTTTTCAAAACCTTATTAAGAAAAAAATATGGTAGCGATGAAAACTTTGACGTAATTGTTAACGCCGAAAAAGGGGATCTTGAAATTATTCGTCGTCGCGAGATTAGACCTGATGATGATGTAGACAATCCATTAGAAGAAGTAGCGTATTCTGAGGCTATTAAAATAGAACCCGATTTTGAAATTGGGGAGGAATTACTAGAAGAAGTAAATATATACGACTTTGGTAGAAGAGCTATCCTTGCTGCAAAGCAGACGTTAGCGTCTCGCATCAATGACTTAAAGAAAAACGCTTTAGTTAAGAAATATTCTGACAGAATTGGTGAAATTATCAATGCTGAAATTTATCAGGTTTGGAAAAAAGAAGTGTTATTATTAGATGAAGAAGGCAATGAATTAATTCTTCCTAAGACAGAACAAATTCCTCAAGATTTTTTCAAGAAAGGTGAAAATATTAGAGCGGTAATTGCTAGAGTGGATATGAAAAACAATTCACCTGTAATTATTTTATCTAGAACCAATCCATTGTTCTTAGCGAAATTATTAGAAATAGAAGTTCCGGAAATTTTTGATGGCTTAATCACTATCAAGAAAATTGTTCGTGAGCCAGGCGAGCGTGCGAAAGTGGCTGTTGAATCATTTGATGATAGAATCGATCCAGTAGGTGCTTGTGTGGGAATGAAAGGAAGTCGTATTCATGGTATTGTTAGAGAATTGAAAAATGAAAATATCGATGTAATTAATTTCACAAGTAATATTCAATTATTAATTCAACGTTCATTAACGCCTGCTAAAATCAGCTATATGAATATTGATAATGACCGTAAACGTGCCGAAGTATTCTTACAAGCGGATCAAGTTTCTTTAGCGATTGGACGAAGAGGAGTAAATATCAAATTGGCTTCCGAACTAACTGGTTATGAGCTGGATGTTTATCGTGAAGACGAAGAAATTGTAGACGAGTTTGATATTGACTTAGATGAATTTAGCGATGAGATCGAAACTTGGATTATCGATGAATTTAAGCGTGTAGGTTGTGATACGGCAAGAAGCGTGTTGAAACTAGGTGCGGATGAGTTAGAAAGAAGAACTGATTTGGAGACAGAAACGATCGCAGATGTGCGTCGTGTGTTACAAGAAGAGATTGATAAAGGTGAATAACCTTGATTTTTGAAAGTATATTTGTATTAGGGACTCGTCCCGAGTAAATCGGGGCAAAAAACAACAGAATGTCAGAATTGAAACTACCAAGACTGTTAGCAGCTGCTAAAGAATTTAACGTCG
>CALPKD020000052.1 GCA_943324055.2 Chitinophaga pinensis | reverse complement strand
TACACTTCATTGTCCCTGTCCTCCAATTCCACCATTTGTAATTCTACTTGCTTGAGCCTTTCTTGCAAAACGCTATAACTTTCCTTGTAGGCCGTGTTTTGCTGCCTTAATAATTTTTCCTTAGGGGAGTCGATATATTGGAAAAGAATAACAACTATTAGTATACCTGTAACGAGCGAAGCAGCAATAAAACCGAATAGTTGCAGCAGTCTTACACGTAAAGGGACTTCCACTTTTTCAAAGCGAAGCGTATGTGTATTAAAGAAGTATTTTATTTTCTTCATCGACCAAATGATTATTTACAGCTAAAGTCCATTAAAAAGCCCTAAATCCTTACCTTTGAGGACTTTAAAAACCTTACAAATATAGCTTTTTAAAGACGAACACTGCCTAAAATTCACACTCATGATGACAAGCTCCGAAATAAGACAAAAGTTTTTAGATTTTTTTGCATCTAAAGGGCACGTAATTGTGCCTTCAGCGCCTATTGTTGTAAAAAATGACCCTACCTTATTGTTTACCAATGCAGGGATGAACCAATTTAAGGACTACTTTTTGGGCAACCAAACGCCAAGCCATACCCGTATTGCAGATACACAAAAATGCTTGCGCGTAAGTGGTAAACACAATGACCTTGAAGAAGTGGGCGTAGATACTTATCACCATACCATGTTTGAAATGTTAGGCAACTGGAGTTTTGGAGATTATTTTAAAGGAGAAGCCATTGCTTGGAGTTGGGAATTATTAACAAAAGAATATAAATTAGACCCTAATAAATTATACGTTTCCGTATTCGAAGGAGACCCTTCTGAAAACTTACCACAGTCAAGTGAAGCTTTAAAAGAATGGAGAAAATGGGTGCCAGAAGAACACATTATTTTTGGCAATAAGAAAGATAATTTTTGGGAGATGGGTGACACAGGACCTTGTGGACCTTGTAGTGAAATTCATGTGGATATGCGTTCCGATGAAGAAATTGCAAAAGTACCAGGACGCGATTTAGTCAACAATGATCACCCTCAAGTAATAGAAATTTGGAACAATGTATTTATACAATACAATCGTAAAAAAGACGGCAGCTTAGAGCCACTACCCAATAAGCATGTGGATACTGGAATGGGATTTGAGCGTTTAGTACGTGCTATACAAGGTAAAAAAAGCAACTACGATACAGACGTTTTCACAGGCACCATTGATGCAGTTGCAACCATAACAGGAAAAAAATACGATTATAGTGGAAGTAAGGAAGCAATAGCCTTTAGAGTTTTAGCAGACCATATTCGTGCGATTGCATTTACGATTGCAGACGGTCAATTACCTGCAAATACAGGCGCAGGCTACGTAATAAGAAGGATTTTAAGAAGAGCAGTAAGATATTATTACTCTTATTTAGATTACAAACAACCATTGCTGCATCAATTGATGCCTCTATTAGCAAAACAATTTGAACATGTATTCCCAGAATTAAATGCACAATTAGATTTCGTAAGCAAAGTGGTGAAGGAAGAGGAAGAAGGATTTTTACGCACTTTGGAAAAAGGATTAAAGCGTATTGATGATATTACAAACACACATCAAAAGGGACAAACGATCGAAGGAAAATTAGTATTTGAATTATTTGACACCTTTGGCTTCCCTGTAGATTTGACAAGATTAATTGCGAGTGAGCATGAATTATTGGTGGATGAAGATGGATTTGAAAAAGAGATGCAACAACAAAAAAATAGAAGCCGAGCAGCTACTGCCGTTGATACTGGTGACTGGATTCAAGTAACTGAAGATACTGAAACCAAATTCGTTGGCTATACTGAAACGAAAGCGGAAACTACTATTATTAAATATAGAAACGTAAAAGCGAAGGGAAAAGAAGCTTACCAATGGGTTTTGGCTGAAACCCCTTTTTACGCAGAAAGTGGAGGACAAGTTGGGGATACAGGCGTATTCATTTTTGAAGATGGCACTCAGTTGGAAGTAACAGACACTAAAAAAGAGAACCATCTATTTATTCACTTTACAGATGCTTTGCCCACCATGATGAGTGTAAAAATTAAAGCACAAGTTGATATTGCACAGCGTAAAAATACAACGGTACACCATTCGGCAACGCATTTATTGCATGCAGCATTAAGAAATGTATTAGGAAAGCATGTTGCACAAAAAGGAAGTTTAGTAAATGCATCTCAATTGCGATTTGACTTTTCTCATTTTGCAAAGATGACTCCTACCGAAATTACCGCAGTGGAACAAATGGTGAATGCAAAAATTAAACAAAACGTACCCGTTGTAATTAATGAGATGAGTAAGGACGAAGCAATAGCACTAGGTGCGATGGCTTTATTTGGAGAAAAATATGGAGATAAAGTACGCGTTGTAGTAATGGATCCCAACTACTCTATTGAACTCTGTGGTGGCACCCATGTTGGTCACACTGGCGAAATTGGTCATTTTATACTAAAGGCAGAATCCTCTGTAGCAGCGGGTGTTAGAAGAATAGAAGCAGTAGTAGGAGCTGCAGCTACTTTATATATTACCGAAGTAAATGAAAAGCTACACAAACAAATAGTCCAATTGATGGAAGCCTGTGCAACCATTGCGGGTAAATTAAAAATTAGTTTTACAGCACCTGAGTGGAATGAAACGTCAAGTGTGGAAGTACTAAACGACACGATTGCATCTTTGCAAGCAAGCCAAAAAGAACTAGCTAAAAAACTAGAGAGTAGGGAAGCACTATTGGTAAACGAATTATTTGAAAAGTATAGCAAGGAATTTATTACAATCAATGGCATTCAGTTTTTAGGTGTTCAATTAGAATTAAGCAGTGCGGATCATCTAAAAAAATTAGCACAACAACTAAATACAGCGCAACCTTCATCGGTGGTACTATTAACAGCTGCAATAGAAGATAAAGCAAATATTGCATTAGCCATTAGCGAAAACTTAGTAAACGAAAAAAATTGGCAAGCACCTGCGATCATAAAAGAAAGGATTGCCCCACTTATTAAAGGTGGTGGTGGAGGTCAAAAAACATTGGCAAGTGCTGGCGGACAGGACAATACACAGCTGCACAAAGTCATTGAAGCAATACAATCTATGTTATAGAATTATTATAAAATACTAATTATCAAGGCCTTATCATTCAATAGATAGGGCCTTTTTATTTCGTATACAAAAAGGCGCAACCTTGTTTTTATAAAAAATTAACATTTCCGAATAGTTTCGTAGTTAAAATATTTTGTTACTTTTGGATTATAAAAATTGATTTCATATAAACCAACATTTATGATAAAGAAAATAATAGCCATTGTGATTTTTGGCTTTACGTCGGGATTGCTTACTGCGCAACAAACAGAAGTAATTATAGAATCAAAAACGAATAGTCCAAGAAAAATCAAGATAGATACCAGCATTAACATGACTGTGATTGTGGATGGAGACAAAGTAACCATCAACGGAAAACAAGTGGCAGAAAATGACCCAAGATTAAAAATGCTGGGTAAGCGAAAAATTATTATTGATCAACAAAATGATAAGCAAGCCCCAGAAGTATTTGAATTTAACACAGACGATGATATGCTGGGAATGGACTTACTACAACAACCACAAAACAAAGCATTCCTAGGGGTGTCAACAGAAGCTAGTGATGATGGCGCTAAGGTAACTGAATTGGTAAGTGAAAGCCCTGCAGCTAAAGCCGGCTTAAAAATAAATGATGTGATCACTAAAATCAATGAGTCTAAAATTACGAGTCCTGCTGATTTATATGAAGCAATTGGGAAACTAAACCCAGCGGATAAAATCACTATAAGTTATTTAAGAGATGGCAAAAAGGCTACAATAACCACTCTACTAGCTAAGAATAAAAATACACCTCAAATAACACGCAACTTTAATTATGCTATGCCTAAGCGTATGATACCTGGACAACCATTTAATTATGCAATTCCTAATATGCCGGAAATGGATGGCTTGTTAAACAACAAAACAAGGAAACCAAAATTAGGTATCTCTATTGAAGACTTAGCAATTGGAGAAGGAGTAACGATTATTAAAGTAATTGAAGGTTCCATAGCAGACAAGGCAGGTTTAAAAGTAAAAGATACCATTACCAAAGTTGACAATAAAAAAGTAACAGAGGTTGCGGACTTAAGATGGGATTATTTTGAGGCGGGTAAAACACTCCGTTTTGAAGTACTCAGAAATGGCGAACAAAAAACTATAGAAGTTAAAATACCTAAAAAAATAAATACCGCAGATTTATAGATTGCAATACTTATTTAAAAAAGGGCCGAAAGGCCTTTTTTTGTAGCTACTTCTCCCTTTTTTGGTTTAGGCTTAATAATGTACTTTTGCCCTATGGTAGATCCTGAAAAATACGAAGCCGTAATTGGTCTTGAAATTCATGCACAACTAGCTACAAAAAGTAAATTGTTCTGTGGAGACGCAACCACTTTTGGAGCAGCTCCTAATACCCATATTAGTCCCATCACGATGGGACACCCAGGCACTTTACCTAAGACCAATGCAACGGCGATTCAATATGCGATTAAACTAGGACTAGCATGTGGTTGTCGAATTGAAAAAGACAATTATTTTGCACGTAAAAATTATTTTTATCCTGACCTACCAAAGGGTTACCAAATTTCACAACACACTACCCCTATATGCGTGGGCGGCGAAATACATATAAAAGGGTCCCCTAACGAAAAAACGATTCAGTTAAATAGAATACATCTTGAGGAAGATGCAGGTAAAAGTATTCATGATATTTCTGATACAGATACCTTCATTGATTTAAACAGAGCAGGAACGCCACTGGTTGAAATGGTAACAGAGCCTTGCATACATTCTGCCGAAGACGCCTTTTTATTTGTAACAGAAGTACGTCGACTGGTTCGTTGGCTAGGGGTTTGCGATGGCAATATGGAAGAAGGTAGTTTAAGATGTGATGCAAATGTATCAATCCGATTAAAGGGAGATACAAAGCTTGGTACTAGAGTGGAGGTTAAGAACTTAAACTCCATTCGAAATATTAAAAAAGCGATTGAATTTGAAATCGAAAGACTCATTCAAATCACAGAAACAGGCGGCACCATTATACAACAAACAAGAAGCTTTGATGCATCTAACGATACCACTTTTTCAATAAGAGATAAGGAAGACGCGAATGATTACAGATATTTTCCCGATCCTGACTTAGCACCCTTCCATTTAACAGATGAGTATATAAAAGGTATTGAAGCAGCTTTGCCTGCACTACCTGCTTACTTAAAGAAACAATGGAAAACAACTTTTGCTTTATCTGACTATGACGTAGAACAACTTTGTGAAAACAAGGAGGAGGCAGATTTTTATATCGATTGGACTAATAAGACCACACATTACAAAGCTGCTGCTAATTGGATACTGGGTCCTATCAGAGCTTACTTGGCCGAGTCGGCTAGCAGTTACAGCCAATTGCATGAGCATATCCCCTACCTAGTCCAATTGTTGGATTTGGTCGAAACCAATCAACTAAATTTTTCTGTGGCAAGTGGTAAAGTTTTTAAAGGCATTATGGAGCAGCCTCAATCCCCGATTGATTTTGCTAAGAACAACAATTTATTACAATCCAATTCCTCAGATGAAATGGGCGAATGGGTGGACCAAGTACTTGCACAAAACCCAGATAAAGTAGCGGAGTATAAAAAAGGTAAAAAAGGGCTTATTGGACTATTCGTAGGAGAAGTAAAAAAAATAAGCAAGGGCAAGGCAGATCCAAAAATGACCACACAATTATTAGAACAAAAACTTTCTTAATACATTCAACCATGCGTACTAAAATTTACATCGCTTTTTTATCTATCTTATTCGTTTCTACAATAGGTTGCAAAAGCAAAGATAGCGAAGCGCGTTACACCATTGCGGGCACGATACAAAATGCAGTCAATGATAAGTTGATGTTGCAGGAAGTGCCTTATGGAGGCAAACCTATCGTTACCTTAGATTCCATTACCATTGGGAAAGATGGTAAATATGCATTCAACTTTATTGCAAAACAGGAGGGAATTTATCGTTTAGCAACTACAAAAGAAATGGAAATCATCTTTGTAAACGATGAGGAGCATATCCAAATTGACGCGGATGCAACTAATTACCAATCCTATGCCATCAAAGGTTCTCCTACAAGTGAAGCGTTGGTTAATTTTTTAAAACAATACCGAAAAAAAGATTCTTCTATATTTTCTACCTTGTACAATCTAGAAAATTTACAAAAGCAAAATGCCAAGGATAGTACGATCTATTGGTTACAAAAACAAAGAGTAGACAAAATCAATGATTTAAACCAGTATGTAGAATCAACGATTACTAAAACAACAAGCCCTGCAATGCTTTATTATGTTTTGGGACTAAGCTTACGATCCATGGAAACTGCAAAAGTATTGGCATTGGCTAAAGTAGCTGCCGAAAGAACAAAAGCTGCCCCACTTGTAGAATTTAGCAACACCTTAAATGGCCAAGTACAAGCAAATACAAAAGCAACACCTATAGCTATTGGCGAACTTGCCCCAGAGATTGCATTAGCAGATCCTACCGGTAAAATTGTTAGTTTAACAAGTCTTAGAGGAAAATATATATTGGTTGACTTTTGGGCAAGCTGGTGTGGACCTTGCAGAGGAGAGAATCCAAATGTGGTAATCGCCTATGAGAAATATAAAAACAAAAACTTTACAGTACTAGGCGTCTCATTAGATGATAATAAAAACAGTTGGTTAGAAGCGATCCAGTCGGATAAACTAAATTGGCAACATATAAGTGATTTAAAGAAGTGGGAAAGTGCAGTTGTGAGTGCTTATCAAATAGAAGGCATTCCTTTTAATGTGTTATTAGATCCTACCGGAAAGATCATTGCAAAAGAATTAAGAGGCCAAGCTTTACAAGACACCTTAGCGAATATTTTACACTAAATAGGATTACGGTCAACGAAGATTACAAGTATCGATTTCATAAAAAAAGTCCCGTCCCGATTTCTCGGGACGGGACTTTTTTATAGCTATATAATGTAATTATTTTTGCTTAATAAATGTTTTGATTAACGCTGGTAATAAAATTAAATTAGTCAGCGTACTCACTACTAATGTTAAGGAAGTCAACCAGCCCAGTGCTTTAGTGCCCCCAAAATCACTGAAACAAAATATTACAAAGCCAGCCACAAGTACAAGTGAGGTATAAATAATGCTAATACCCGTATGTTTAATCGTTTCAACTAAAGTCAAATTCACTTGATTGTTGAGTAATGGTAATTGTTGTTTATAGTTCACTAAAAAACGAATGGTTACAT
>CALPKD020000051.1 GCA_943324055.2 Chitinophaga pinensis | reverse complement strand
GCTCCATTGGTATTAGCTGTTAATACCTGACCATTTGTTCCATTTGTTTTTGGATAAGTAACAACTCCTGCTGTTAAAGTCCCACTTGTTTTTACATTACTAACATCTGTATTTCCCAATTGAATACTATTACTTGCAGAAACGCGCGCGCCATTTCCAATGGCTGTGGCATTGGTTAAGTTATTGGATACCACGTCTGCAACATTACCGATAAGCGTATTTTGATTTCCAGTAGTATTTGTTAATCCAGCACTACTACCGAAGGCAGTATTCCCATCACCCGTCGTGTTAGCTTGAAGTGAAGCAGTGCCGTTTGCAGTATTGTCTCCACCAGTCGTGTTAGCGAAAAGTGAATATGAGCCATTTGCAGTATTGGAAGAACCAGTCGTGTTAAGTAAAAGCGCATATGAACCATTTGCAGTATTGTATGAGCCAATCGTGTTAGAGCCAAGTGCTCCTGAACCATTTGCAGTATTGAATGAGCCAGTCGTGTTAGAGCCAAGTGCTCCTGAGCCATTTGCAGTATTGAGATATCCAATCGTGTTAGATTTAAGTGCAGCGTTACCAATTGCAGTATTACCAGGAGGATTATTATTAGTATTATAAATATCTACCCAAGCACCCTGACCTATTGATATTCCATTGACTATTAAATCAGCATTAAATGTTTTAGCACCTGCAAAGGTTTGTGCGCCTGTAGTTACTATACCACCATTAGTGGCATTTGCAGGTGCTAAACTCAATACACCGGATGTGATGCTAGCACCCTTGGCAGTGGATGTTGCACTAATAGCTCCAACATTGGCCACTGATCCAGTTAAGATTGCAGCTTTAACAAATTCGGTAGTAGCAATTTGTGTGGTATTGGTGCCCGGAGCAGCTGTTGGCGCGGTAGGCACACCCGTTAAAGCTAGTGATGTTGCAAGTTTGGTTAGGTTTCCAATACTTGTTACATCACCGGTTAAATTAGCATTTGCTGCAGTTCCTGCATACAACGCATAAGGCACGGTGCCAAATAAGGTAGTACCTAAATCAATCCAATCTTTCGTGTAATCCCAGTTTTGAATGGGGGCTGTTGGTGTTATTGCAATTTTTAAACTCAAATAATAAGGCCCCATTGCCCAATCAATATTTAACAGATTCATAGCTGAGCCTCCTATTATTTTTCCCTTACCAAGGCTGATACTAAATACCCCAGTTTCGTCAGTATTGGCCACGTGCTCTTCAATTAATACTTTTGTTCCTGTAGCAGTATATTGTATAATACTTGATTCAATATAAATTTTACGACCCTTGGCTGGATTGGAAAAATTATCTCTTGCTACTGCTTGAAAGAAGATGCCATTATTTGGTATTTGTGCAAATAACTTTGGAGTTATTAAATTGCATAATACAAATAAGACGCTAAAGGCTGCACTAAATTTAATTGATTGCTTCATAAGTGATGATTCTAAATAAGATTTTGATAATACTTGTTTGCTGTATTTTATATTTTTAATTGGCTTTAATAAATTTTAAAGCGTCAACATAATTTTCGGATTCGATTTTTAATACATAGGAGCCTGATCCTAGTGCACTCACATCAAGATTAATTCCTTGGAATAAATTATAGCCTGATTCTTTTCTTGTAGAAAGCAATGCACCATCGGTTGTCCAAACGGATAGGTTAAAAGTTTCGGTTAAGGGTGGTGTATTCGTAAACTTAACTCTGGTGGTGATGTTTACCGGATTAGGGTAAAGCTTAATACCTAAGCTGTTAATTTTTAAAGTGACTTCGCAGTTAATCGCAAATTGACCACTGCCTCTTACGCCATTTAAAACAGCCACGCCGTTTTGAACATTTAAACAAGTAGCGATACTATTAAACTGTATGGCCATGCCTGTATTGGAAGCGCCTGGGATACTGCCCATGCTGCTCATCATAAAATTTGCAGATGATTGTGCTTGGAGTTTTGAGGGCATCATACCAAGCACCATTAAATTTGCAATAGCTATAGTTTGGAGGAAGTGTTTCGGCATTTTGTTGGATTATCTTTTACTTGTGTAATACAATTGGGTTGTTTTACCACTAAGGGTATAGGATAATATTAAATTGCTTGCGCCTGCGGAAACAATAGTATAGATGTATTCAATAGCATTGCCATTACTTGTTGTTGCTTGTACATGAATTTGTAGTTGCCCGCTTATTTTTTCAACACTATAAGTGCCATTTAAACCGTCAGAGTCCTGGGTGGCTCCATTTTTTAAAAAGTTAATATAGTAAGTAGCTTGACCAACATAAGTTTTGGTCAGCGTGCCTGTTTGGCTGTAATCCAAAAACCAAGCTTTATCCTCGATCATTTTTTGAGCAAGGTTTGTTTCTGCTAATGTCGTATCCTTGGAGCAAGAACTAATGAATGTAAAAGCTGCAAGTAAACTATATAATAAGTGTTTTTTCATGTTGTGTTTCGTTTTGAGGATCTTTTAACTTTTAAAATAAATCACTGGCTTTAATCATCATGCCCATTTCAAAACTGTTGATGTTGGTTTTGATCGGTGATTTGGTAAAGGAGGTAAGACCTTGCTTGTAATGCAAAAACAGGGTATAGAAGTTTTTATTTTCAAACTCAAATCCCAGATCGCCTCTAAGTAAAAAACGCGTATAATTGTTATTGACTAAATTATCAGCGCTTTGTGCTGATAAGCGTGTATCCAAACTAGGGCCTAAAACAAAGTAAAACTTATACTTACTGGTATCGCTAATGGCTAACAGCTTTTTGTAATGCATCGCTATGTTCAAGTTTAAAAACTGATCATCGGCTTTAAAATTGGAAAAGCTGCCTAAAAAAGGAGGTAAGCTTTTTGTGTCCTTGTAGTTATTAGCAGTGGCTATCTTATTTAAACTCACCTGAAAAGAGTAGTTGCGCTTGTCTTGATATAAACCATCCACCCTAAAGCCAGCAAAGTACCCTGACTTAAATCCACTTGCAGTGTTTTCTGAAATATTGTAATTGAAACCTGCGTTATATCCAGCAGCTGTAATCCCCTGATTAGAGAAATTCATACCCGCCAATAAATAAGTGCTGTTATCGGTAAAATTGATAAAAGTTTTGTTCCAGGAAGCGGTGAAGTTCTTTTTGAACTTTCGGATACCTTCAGCACTAGTTTGCTTTAAGTAAATCTTTTCCTGCGGTTTTTGAGATTGTTCTTTGTCACTTATTTTGGTTTGACCAAATGTTGTATTTTGAATCAGCAGGGTCAAAAATAAAGCTGCTACATTGACCTTTGAAATAGGATGCATTAAAATTTGATTTAGAATAGGTGTCGTGAGTAATCAATAAGATGTTACAAATCAAAGCTTATATAGAATAAAGTCCCATTACAATCTGCCAACAGAAAGGTGGCACTTAGTAGTTAATGATTTAAACATTTAATGAATTTATAATATATATATTAATATACTATTCACAAGTCGACAGGAGTGGAAGAATGGACTGAAATGAATGGGAAATCTTAGTGAAACCCACCCCGAGCCGATACAAACAGGAGCACGCGAGATACTAAAATGGCAGTACGGGAGTCAAGTTTGATTGTTTAATAGAACTAATAAAATCGGAGGGGGTGCCGCCATGAAATTTCTTGAAAGCCTTTTGCAAACTCTGCCTCGACCCAAAGCCAGATTTAATAGCCAAGGCTTCAATTGTATATTGGTTAAAATCACCTTTATTAATGAGCGCTATAAAATAATCTACCCGGTGCATATTTACTAAGTCAGTATAGCCAATTCCGTAATTCAGTATCAAAAATTCATTGAGTGTATCTGGACTTACATTTGTTTTGTGGCTAAGGTCCTCCAAGGTAGCTAGGCTATTCAAAAAATACTTTTCAGTAAAAAATACTTCTATAAAAATATTAAAGACTACTACCTGATCAGTCAGTTTTTTAAAAATACCAATCAATGAAAATTTAAAATCTGTTTGGTTCATCATTTTTGGCCGAAACAGAATAATTAGTAAATAGAAAAAATAGCTTAACAGATACAGTAATTGAAAAATTGAATCTTGTATAATTGAAACTGTTTTTAAAATATTAATTAAACAAATAAACCCAACCAGGATAATGATAAATGTAGCAGGAAGCACGAGTTCTTTGAAGTAAATATTTCGCGACTTATGTTTCTCTATGATTGTAAAAAGTAATTTTTTGTTAATCAACAGAATATAGACTAAAACGCAAATTCTAAATAATGACTGCGCACTTCCCTCGGGAGGGATATCGCTTACCAGTAAGCTTTTACTTACTGGAAAAATAAAAAGATAAAAAATAATATTGATTGATTGAAAAATAAATATTATAACTCCAAAAACAAGCAAGTTTTTAGACATTTTATTTTTAAATAGTAAGGATACAAAAAAAAGGGAGGCAATTAGAAAGATGGCACTTGGAATAACAATCAGCTTGCGATATGATACGTAGTTAAAATAAAAAGTAATGCCCGTACTATGGACAATAATACAAAAGAGTATGACTAATAAAATTATTTTTAATGAGTTAGGGCGTTTAAAGTTAAGAAGCACTTCAATTATAGTAATCAGCGATAATACTATCACAACAATTGCGAGATGGCTTTGAACTATTGAATTCATGAATTAATAAGTAGATAATTTTCTAATAAGTGTAATAGTAGTACAAATAGTAGTACTAATTCAAAAAAATAATCGAATGTTATAATAATATAAATTAGATATATTATTATTTACGATTTTGTGAGTTTAATAATTCATAAATAACAAAAAGATTAAACACTATGTAAATTTATTATAGATGTGTTTTATAAAAACCTCACGCAAACCTCACGTAGCAAAGGACCCACGATTTAACGTAAGTCCTTGATTTTCATCTAGCGAGACCGGGATTGCCAGCTTCGTTTCACTACGCTGTCATCCCAAATAGTTCGATTTACCCAAAGCCTTTCTAAGCAAATGTGGAGGGATTTAAGATATTTTTATATAATGGTTAAGGCTTTTGAAAAAATTATGAAAACCAAAAAGAGCTAGTAAAAGGATCACTTTGTTACAAAAAATAATTATTTTTACCATAACTTTATTACATAAATATACCAAATTTACCATAACTTTGATACATGTTTAAAAGAAAGCTATTATTAGAACTAGAGAAATGGAGGCAAAATATACCCCGCAAACCACTTGTAATTAGAGGTGCTAGGCAAGTTGGGAAAACTACACTTGTGAATCAATTTGCAGCGCAGTATGAACAATATATCTATTTAAACCTGGAACTATCAGAAGACAAGGAACCCTTTGAAAATTTCACATCCATTGAGAACTTAATAAACACATTATTTTTTCTCAAAAATAAAACATTAGCCAAAAAAAGTACTACCCTACTATTTATTGATGAGATACAAGAAGTACCAAAGGCTTTAAATATACTTAGGTATTTTTATGAGCTAGCTCCTGAAATTTCTGTTATTGCTGCTGGAAGTATGCTTGAAACTTTATTTGATAAGAATATAAGTTTCCCAATTGGCCGTGTTGAATATAAAGTTATCAGACCAGTTTCATTTCCAGAATTCCTATCGGCTATTGGTGAGAACGCAGCATTAGAACAGTTAACACAAGTCCCAGTAGCTGCATTTGCACAATCAAAATTATTAAGCCTGTTTCATACTTATGCTTTAATAGGAGGCATGCCTGAAATAGTTCAACATTACGCAACACATAAAGACCTTGTAGCATTAGGCCCTATTTATGATTCATTAATTAGTGGATACATGGATGATGTTGAGAAATATGCAAAAAGCAATGCACAAATATTGCATATTAGGCATTGTATTCAAAACTCATTTGCTCAAGCTGGTAAAAGGATAAAGTTTGAAGGTTTTGGCAACTCCGCCTATAAGTCGCGCGAAATGGGAGAATCATTGCGTACTTTACAAAAGGCCTTACTCATGCAATTAGTTTATCCTTGTACCTCTGCATCACTACCAATGGTTCCAGACATAAAAAAATCACCAAGGTTACAAATTTTAGATACCGGATTATTAAATTACTTTGTAGGGATACAGAAAGAAATAATTGGCACTAATGATTTAAATAGTATTTACCAAGGAACGTTAATTGAACATCTTATTGGTCAAGAATTATTAGCGTTTCAATATAACGTACTAAGTGCGCTGCACTTTTGGGTAAGAGAAAAAAAAGAATCAACTGCTGAAGTTGATTATTTATTCCAATATGATGGATTGATTATACCTATTGAAGTTAAATCCGGTAAAGAAGGCACGCTAAAATCATTACATAGTTACATGGATATAGCTCCCCACAATTTTGCTATTCGATTTTATGCAGGAGCATTAAATATTACAGATGCCATAACCCAAAACGGAAAGCAATACAAAATTCTTAACCTTCCATACTATCTAGGTTCTCAAATTGAGCAATATTTTGCTTGGTTTATCAAACCAAAAAAAGTCGGCCCTTAAAGCCGACTTTAACCGAATTCAGGGGGTGTTTTCATCACACATAGTAAATTAGATAAACTATACCTTCAACTCAAATAAACTAACCACTGCGTTATGGTAATGTTGAGGTAAGCCATCAGTATTAATTAATTGAGAGAGACCTAGGAATTCAAAACCACAAGACGTATAGTGCTCTATTAGTTTTAGGTTCTCTCCTACCGTGTCCATTCGAACAAACTTCTTGCCATTCTGAGTTGCGTAATTCTTAGACCATTCTACAATTTTTTTGACTAATCCTTTTCCTCTAAATTTAGGGTTAGTGGTTATCCTATGAATATAAACCGATGGATCTTTGTCCTTGTCTTCCCAAATTAGAGGGTCGGAAAATGTAGTAGCCCAAATACATACGACCTCTCCATCAATGATCATTTTCCATTGTCTATTCTCTACAATTTCATTTACAACCATCTCTCTTTCAAACTCCGGCCAATGACTAATGAACCTTTCTTTTTGATATGCTGTAGCAGACTTGTATAAATCAAGTATGAAATCTATATCCTCAATTGAACTATTTTGTATTTCCATAAATTAATTCTGTTTAATATTGATTATGCTTATATTCTTTTCAAGGTATCTTCCTTCACGATATATTGTGATTTTAGTCTTTCCCGCTGATATAGCCGAAATTTTCTTATACACATCCAAACTGGTAACTAGTTGCCTATTTAAAGCAATAAGAAGGTCGCCAGATAAAAGTCCAGCTTTTGCTGCAGGAGAATTTGGGATTATGTCTTCAATTGTAACTAAATTATTTATTAAATACACACTCATTCCAGTATAACTATAATCAAAATAATC
>CALPKD020000050.1 GCA_943324055.2 Chitinophaga pinensis | reverse complement strand
GGTGCAATTTGAAAACTGATATTATATACAAACATATTTTATTTTTTTAGTTCAAGTACAATAGGACAATGATCACTGTGTTTTACCATAGGCAGTATGGTAGCAGATTTGATTGAATTGGATAAGGCATCAGTGGTGCATAAATAATCAATTCTCCATCCTTTGTTTTGTAACCGCACTGTTGGAAACCGTTGACTCCACCAAGAGTAAGCGCCCACTTCATCTGGATGCGTGTGTCTAAAACTATCTACCCAACCATGTGTTAAAAAAGTATCCATCCAAGCCCTTTCTTCAGGTAAAAATCCAGATGATTTTTTGTTCCCCTTTGGGTCATGAATATCGATTTCCTTGTGTGCAATATTGTAATCACCTGCAAGCACAATATTGGGTCTTTCTTTTCTTAACTCCTGTAACCAAGCAAAAAATTCGTTTAGCCATTGGTATTTATAGGTTTGGCGTTCGTCGCCACTAGTGCCAGAAGGGAAATAGGCATTGATGATCGTTAGGTCACCAAGGTCAATGCGTACCACACGGCCTTCGGAATCACTCATTGAATGACCATTGCCATAGCTTATTTGAGAAGGCTTTTTTTTGCTAAAAATGGCAACCCCACTGTATCCTTTTTTTTGTGCAGGGTACCATGCAACATGATAGCCTAAGGAAGTAAAAAGAGACAAGTCGATATCCTCTGGGCTTGCTTTGGTTTCTTGTACACAAAACACATCTACAGGGTATTCGGTTAGCCAATCGATCAATCCTTTTTTTATGGAAGCACGAATGCCATTTACATTATACCTTACGATGCGCATATTTAACAGGGGTGGTTAGGATGGGTATTGAAATATTTCACTACTTGCTATAAGGAATAACAAGTTTGTAATAGATTCTTCGCTTTGACTTGGAATGGAAATCATCATTGATGGATTTTTTTCTCCTTCTATAATGAGCACTACTTTTTCGTTTAGCAGTACTGTTTTTATATTACTATCAAAATTTAATTGTATTGAAAATGCATGATTTTTTAATTTACCTGATATGACTCTCGAGTGCACGATAGGCTGCATGGGAAATGGTTTGCCAGATAGTACCATAAATTTTTTGGAAGAATCATATCCGTTGAATAGCTCATTCGGATTAAAATATTTATCTTTTTCAATAACATTTTCCTTGACATTGAAATTTCCAATACTGTCTTTCCCTTGGTAAATAGTGTGCATAGAATCGGGTAAAAAGCGGATCGCATTATTATTGGTCTCGTTGCTGAAAAAAGGGGTGTTTTTGAATTCTATATAACCTTCAATTGTGTAATCTATATTATTTTTAACGTCTCTCAGGGATTGAAGTACTTGGTAATATTCATTAATGCCACTACCAATTCTATTTTTTTTAATATAGGCAACCACTTCTTTGAATGGGTTACTCAAAGATTTATCCTTTATATTTATTTTATTTAAAACTGCTGGTGGCACTCTTACTAAATGGGATCCTGTATTAGTGTTATAGGAGATAAATCCCTTCGAAGTGTCTAGTAAAATTCTAGGTTGATTGTGAATGTAAGGCATCCAATAATTGTCCGTTGCGTAAGCCATTGGCAATTTTGCTTCGAGGTATTCTAGCTCATTGGTGTTTTTTGAAAGCATAGAAATGCCCTTGGTAACTGCCTGGAAAATATTATTGGGTGTACTTGAACTTGTATTGATGGGGTACCCAATTCCCAAAGACTGGATGGGTAAGATGCCTAATAAGATTGTTTTTTGAACTACGGGAGCTTGCTTTTGATTTAAAATAGTACAAGCTATAATCCAAATAGAATGAATGCTGTCTTTTTTGCTTGCTGGGAGATTCAATAAATTATTGTTGTATGCAAAACTAGGTGCTACCTCGTAGAGTTCTAAATAGGCATGATATGGAATGTTTGCACTATTTATACCACCCACTGTTATTTTACCCATTTGACTCTCCTTGGTCAGTATTTTTGTAATGGTTGTGTACTGCTTGTCTCTTTGTAAGTTCAAGGAAGCAAAAATACCATTGTCCATGGCCTCTAAAATAGGATCGATGTTGGATGGCAAGTGCCAGTACATGCCCGTCGGATTAATGGCCGAATAGGATTGAATTTGCTCAACGACTAAGTTGCTTTGTGCAAAACCAATTACTACTGCACATTCAAATAATAACACCAATCCAATACGCGACATTTTGTTCATAGCTTTACGATTCATCCTGTTTCAAATTTAGTTATTTTAAAGAACACGGCTTGGATATTTATTTTAACTTTAACCTATTGAATTTGTTAATTTATACTGATTATGAATCCAGACTCAAAAAGTAGCATTAAGCGACGTATTATTCCTGCAATGAAGTCCTATGGGTTAGAAGGTCCTAAGTCAAGATTGCATGAATTAAAATTTGCATTAGATATATTCTTTCAGCTTATTAAAGGTTTCAGAGCACTCCACTTTATAGGTCCGTCTATTACTGTATTTGGTTCTGCAAGATTTAAGGAAGATCATTCTTTTTATTCCTTAGCAAGAGAGATGGGTAAGAAAATTGCAGAAGCAGGTTTTGCTACCATTACAGGAGGAGGACCAGGTATTATGGAAGCTGCGAATAGAGGTGCATTTGAAAGCGGTGGCAAGTCAATTGGGTGCAATATCAAACTCCCCTATGAACAACTACCTAACCCGTATCTACATAAATCTATTACCATTGATTTTTTCTTTGTGCGCAAAGTATTATTAGTAAAATATTCTTATGCTTTTGTGATTATGCCAGGTGGTTTTGGGACACAGGATGAATTTTTTGAAACACTCACTTTAATTCAGACAAAGGTGATTAAGAATTTCCCCATTGTGGTAATGGGGAAAGAATTTTATGAACCGTTCCGGCATTGGATGGAGCATATGATTGAGGGAGGTACCATCTCACTGGAGGATAAAGACTGTATCTTATTTACAGACGATACGGAGGAAGCAATCACTTATATTAAAAAGTATATGGGGGTTAATTATAAAGCCAAGAAAAATAAACGCTTTTGGTGGTTGTTTGAGAAGTAGGCTTGTGCATTCGAAACCGCTAATAAAAAAAGGTCCCAATAAATAAATTGAGACCTTTTTTATGATTGGTAGTTTTATTAATCAATTACGGGTTGTAACCATCTGGTAATATATTCTAAGGATTGATTTTTTCGTTTCGCATAATCAGACACTTGATCTTGTCCAATTTTTCCCAATCCAAAGTATTGACTTTGAGGATGTGCAAAATACCATCCACATACACTAGATGCTGGGTACATCGCTAAACTTTCAGTAAGTGTAATGCCTGTGTGCTTCTCGGTTTCCAACAAATTGAATAAGGTATATTTTTCGGTGTGGTCAGGGCAAGCCGGGTAGCCTGGCGCTGGACGAATACCCACATAGCTTTCCTTGATTAATGCTTCGTTGTCTAATATTTCGTCTTGTGCATAGCCCCAGAATTCTTTTCTGCTCATGGTATGTAGATATTCGGCAAATGCTTCTGCAAACCTATCTGCTAGTGCTTGTAAAATAATTTTATTATAGTCATCCAAATTGGCTTCAAATGCTTTGATATGTTTTTCAATACCATGAATGGTCACCGCAAATGCACCAATATAATCTTCCTTATTTTCGGTAGCTGGACAAATGAAATCGGCCAATGAGTAGTTAGGTTGGCCTGCTGCTTTTACTGCTTGTTGCCTTAAGAAATGAAGTGCAGTAGCCTCCCCATTATTTTTTACGATCACATCATCTCCAATTGCAGTTGCTGGCCAAAAACCTACTGCGCCTTTTGCTGTCAACCATTTTTCTTTCACAATCGTATCTAGTAAAGCACGTGCGTCGGCATATAATTTACTTGCTACTTCACCAACAACACTATCCGATAATATAGCAGGGAAGTTTCCGTGTAATTCCCAAGCAATAAAGAAAGGTTTCCAATCGATATAATCTACTAGTACCGACAAGTCGGTGATCTCAATGGCTTTGTTGCCTGTAAAGCTAGGCTTGGTGACACTAAAGTTGGACCAGTCAATTTGCACTTTGTTTTGTAAAGCTGCTGCGTAAGGCAATGATTGTTTGGTTGTTCTTTTCGTGTCAAAATCGGCTTTCAGTTGTACATATGATTTTTCAAGTTCTGCTAAGAACGGTTTTTTCTGATCCTTGTTTAATAAGGATCCTGCAACCGTTACACTTCGAGAAGCGTCCAGTACATGTATTACACCATCACCATACTCTGGGGCAATCTTAACGGCAGTATGCATTCTTGAGGTAGTAGCACCACCAATCATTAATGGTATGTTCATGCCTCGTCGCTTCATTTCTTTTGCAATATGTACCATCTCGTCTAATGATGGTGTAATTAGTCCGCTTAGTCCTATAATATCCACCTGGTGCTTTTCAGCTTCGGCTAATATTTTATCAGCAGGTACCATTACCCCAATGTCAATGATCTCATATCCATTACATCCTAATACTACTCCCACAATATTCTTACCAATATCATGCACATCCCCTTTTACAGTGGCTAACAATATTTTTGCAGGTCCTTTTGTTGCGCCATTAGGGCTTGTTGATGCTAATTTTAGCCTTTCTTTTTCTGCCTCAATAAAAGGGGTTAATACTGCAACACTTTTTTTCATTACCCGAGCGCTTTTTACCACTTGTGGCAAAAACATTTTACCTGCCCCGAATAAATCGCCCACTTGATTCATCCCCGCCATTAGCGGGCCTTCAATGACTTCTAATGGAGCACTATATTTCAATCTTGCTTCTTCCGTATCGGCATCTATAAAATCAGTAATTCCGTTAATCAATGAATGTGCTAACCTTTCTTCTACAGTGCCTTCGCGCCAAGCAGCACTCTTTACTTCTACTTTTCCTTTTGCTTTTACAGTTTCGGCATATTGTATCAATGCCTCAGTTGCTTCGTTGTTGTCGTTGTTCCTGTTTAAAATAACATCCTCACATAAATTCCGTAAAACGGGTTCAATCTCGTCGTATACTTCTAGCTGACCCGCATTTACAATACCCATATCCATACCTGCTTTTACTGCATGGAATAAAAATACTGCATGGATTGCTTCTCTTACTGCATCATTTCCGCGGAACGAAAAAGATACATTAGATACTCCGCCACTTACTTTAGCTAATGGCATTCTTTGTTTAATAACACGAGTCGCTTCAATAAAATCAACTGCATAATTATTATGTTCTTCAATTCCGGTGGCAACTGCAAATATATTAGGATCAAAAATAATGTCTTGAGGATCAAACCCTACTTGTTCTACTAATATTTTATAAGCACGACTACATATTTCAATTTTTCTTTCCTTCGTATCTGCTTGTCCCACTTCATCAAATGCCATAACAATTACTGCAGCGCCGTATGCTTTGCAGATATAAGCTTGCTCAATGAACTTAGCTTCTCCTTCCTTCATGGAGATAGAATTCACAATACACTTTCCTTGTACGCATTTTAATCCTGCTTCAATGATTTCAAATTTTGAGCTATCAATCATGATAGGAATACGTGCAATGTCGGGTTCACTTTGCATTAAATTTAAAAAAGTAGTCATTGCCTTAACGCCTTCCAATAAGGCATCGTCCATATTTACATCAATCACCTGTGCACCACTTTCTACTTGCTGACGTGCAACGGATAGTGCTTCTTCGTATAAATTTTCTCTAATTAAACGTGCAAATTTCTTAGATCCGGTTACGTTGGTTCTTTCTCCTACGTTCACGAAATTTGTTTCGGGACGAATCACTAGTGGTTCTAATCCAGCTAGTCTCAAATAAGGCTTAATATGTATTATTTCTTCGCTCATAAAAATTAAATAGTTGTGTCAACAATAGGTAATGCCCTTGGCGTAATATTTTTTACATTGTCAGCCATATGTTTAATATGGTCAGGAGTAGTGCCGCAACAGCCACCTACTATATTTACAAATTTATTCTTGGCCCATTCTTCAATAAAGTGTGCTGTTTGATGCGGCTCTTCATCATACTCACCCATAGCGTTTGGTAAACCTGCATTTGGATAAGCCGAAGTATAGCAAACTGCGATTTGTGAAAGTTCTTCAATATGACTTCTCATTTCTTGTGCACCCAAGGCACAGTTCAATCCAACACTTAATGGTTTGGCATGCTCGATGGATGTATAAAAGGCTTCTAAGGTTTGTCCACTTAAAGTACGACCCGATGCATCTGTAATCGTACCACTTATCATCATGGGTAATTCTGGCTTTCCTGCTTTTCTAAAAAATTCTTTCACTGCAAAAATGGCTGCTTTTGCATTCAATGTATCAAAAATGGTTTCAATTAAAATCACATCCACTCCTCCATCTACCAATCCCTTAATTTGTTCAGTATAAGATATAACTACCTCGTCAAAAGTAACTGCACGAAAACCTGGATTGTTTACATCAGGAGATAAACTCAATGTTTTATTCAATGGCCCTATGGAACCAGCGACATATTTATCTTTCGCATTTGGATGCTTTGATTTGTATTGTGTAATGGCGTCCTTGGCACATTGTGCTGCTGCAATATTTAATTCATATGCCAATGCTTGCATATCATAATCGGCCATTGCAATGGAAGTACTACTAAATGTGTTTGTTTCAATTATGTCTGCACCTGCTTCTAAATATTGCAAATGTATACCTGTGATAATGGCTGGTTGGGTAATACATAATAAGTCATTATTGCCCTTCACGTCACTTGGCCAATCCGCAAAGCGCGTGCCTCGGTAATCTTGTTCTGTTAATTTATGACGTTGAATCATAGTGCCCATGGCACCATCTATAACTAAAATTCGCTCTTTAAGCGCTGCTTGAATGGACATAATACTACATTATTTTTTAATGCGTCATCCAAACAGAAAAAGAAATAGGGGGGCGATAATTGTATCGTTTATTAGTTCTTTTTCCTTACGGATGGCAGGTTGAACAATAAACAAATCCCCTGCAATGCGGTGCGAAGGTAATATACTAATAGTTTGTAGCCAAATTATGCCTATTGCAATCTGGCCTTAAAATAACTATTGATAGGTGGCTACGATGTCAATATTAATCTTATCAGCAACCATCTTAATCAAAATGCCGCCAATCCCAAAATCCTTTAGGGTGACCGTAAATCGAGCGGTAGCTGTGGGAACACCGTCTTTAATATCTATAAAACCATTGGTTTGCATCATCTTATTTACTCCATGAACTTGCATGTTGCCTGTTACTGTGATTGGGTATTTGCCATCTTTACTAAAATCTACCTTGCTGATATTGGTAATTTTGCCGTTAAATAAAGCGCGAGGGAACTTATCACTTTCGACATATTCTTTATTAAAATGGTCTTGCATCGTTTCCAT
>CALPKD020000049.1 GCA_943324055.2 Chitinophaga pinensis | reverse complement strand
TCTCTGACGCTAATTCAGGGAAAGTATCTTTTCTTTTTAACTGGATTACCCCACTCATTACCTTTGGCGGTGGCGTAAACGATTCAGGAGGGACGTCGAACAAATAGGTAACGTCATAAAATGCTTGCGTTAGTACACTCAATATACCATAGGCTTTTGAATTTGGCTTTGCGGCAATCCGCTCCGCTACTTCTTTTTGAAACATGCCCATTGCAAAAGGAACATGCGCTTTCCATTCCAATATTTTAAATACTATTTGAGTGGATATATTATAAGGAAAATTTCCAACCACTACAAACTCGGAGTCAAATGGGAGCTCCGTTTTTAAAAAATCTTCGTTGATTAATTTACCAGCTAGTTCGGGATATTGATGTAATAAATAATTGACTTTCTCTGTGTCTAACTCAATGGCCTTAAAGGACTCCGTTGGAATTTCGTGAATAAATTGAGTAAGTGCCCCTCCACCAGGACCAATTTCTAGTAACTTGGCGATGGGTTGGGCTTGTAATACTTCCTGCATTTTGACACAAATAGATGTATCCTTTAGAAAGTGCTGCCCCAGGGACTTTTTTAGCGTGTATTGCATGAAGCAAAGTTAGGTTTTTGTGCGTACTTTTACAGCCTAATCAAATGGATATGAACCCGGACATCAGAAAACCAATTATAGGCTTTAGTTGTGGAGATTTAAACGGAATAGGGCTTGAAATAATCATCAAATCACTATCCGATAGTCGACTACTTGACTTTATGGTGCCTGTTATATTTGCAAACAATAAAAGCATCAATTTTTACAAAAAGGACCTTCCAGAATATAACCTTGTTTATTCCTCCATCCCTGATTTTTCAAAGATCAACCCTAAGCAAGTTAATGTGCTAAATTGTTGGGATGAAGAGGTGAGTATCACTCCCGGCGAACTCACTGAAACTGGTGGGAGATACGCATTGATTTCGTTAGAAAAAGCAGTTGCCGCATTAAAAGACGGTGCTATTGACGGATTGGTGACTGCACCTATTCATAAAAAAAATATACAATCTCCGAATTTCCAATTTAGTGGTCATACGCCGTATTTACAACATGTATTTGGGGACAAAGAAAACTTAATGTTATTGGTTGCCGAAAATTTAAGAATGGCATTAGTAACAGAACATGTCACTATTCAAGAAGTTGCTAAATACATTACAAAGGATAAGATCAAACTAAAATTGCAAATATTAAACAATAGTTTAATTACAGATTTTGGTATCGACAAGCCACGTATTGCAGTATTAGCACTCAACCCACATGCAGGTGACGATGGGTTAATTGGTAAAGAAGAAATTGAAATAATAAGACCAGCAATCAAAGAAAGCAAGCCACAAATATTGGCTTATGGCCCTTATTCAGCGGATGCGTTTTTCGCCAGAGGTCAGCATGAAAAATTTGATGGAGTTTTGGCCATGTATCATGATCAAGGTTTAATTCCGTTTAAATCCTTGGCATTTGGAGAAGGTGTGAACTTTACAGCAGGTTTACCTATTGTAAGAACAAGCCCTGATCATGGAACGGCATTTGATATAGCGGGGAAAGACAAGGCAGATGCAAGCTCCTTTACTGCAAGTATATTTGAATGTGTACGCATCATTCATGCAAGACAAGGCTATAAGGACATGCGATTGAACCCATTGAAAAAAATCAGTGCTAGAATGCTCGCCAATGCCAAGGACGAGACATTTGAAGATAACTATTAATCAAAACCTTCCTATTTATTAATTGGGCAAGCCTTTAGTAGTTCGCTAACAGATTGCCCACCCCAATGTGGCAGATTCCCTTTGTTACCCCCTTCGGCTAACAATAATTTATCTGCTTTTATTGCAAGTGGCAAAGCATTTTTACAACCACCGCCAAATAAACCAGGCATTCGATATTCCAAGTTTGCTTGCAAAATATAAATACGTGGATTTTTAGGATTTATATTTTTTGCCAAGGCTAGAGGATGCTTAATTCTACTTTCATAAGAAAACCATCTAGTTGTTGGATGAATGGACATTTTTGCAGTATTGGCCATACTCTCTGCACAATAAACCTCATCATTGATTTGTATTTTTTTTGCTCGCGCAACCCAATACAAACCTTCTTCTGCTAGCTGATCTTGATTACCCATTTTTGACAAACACATCTTTACTTTTACAATTGCAGCATAATAAGGAGGCAGCCAGTCACTAGGATTACTATTACTCAATATTTCAAATCTTTGAAAACTTGCCTCATAGGAAGCGGGTGAACTCATTTGATGAAAAAGTCCAACGGCTGTTGCTAAATCCTTCTCGTATTTTGTAGGCTGAGCCTTACAAAATAGAGTTGTAACCAATAAAATACTTAAAAGGGCATGTCGCATGTGAATGCAATTTAGAACATTGAGTTGGAAACCCCTTTATTGATCACATAATTTGAGTAAGTAATTTCAATAGTCCCTTTCTTACTTCTCAATGCCTTTTGTTTTGCCACTGCTGCATCATCCTCCACAAATTCTAAAGTGATTCCATTGGGTAACTTGTAGTCCTTGGTATTAAATCCAAATATCACTTTGCTAGGCAAGCCAAAATCCGCATATGTCCCATATTCCATGGTTACTTCATAGGTTCCATTGTCCTTGGTCGTGGTAAATGTTTTATAAACTAAGGCAGTGGAGGCATCTATCCATAGCGTTGAAATAACCCAGTCCAAAGCGTCATCGGTAGGTATTAACTTAATAACCTGCAACTCCTTGCCTTTAAATAATTGCTTTCCAGATTCCATGGCAATAAATTGCTTAGAATTTAATAGTGAATTGAGTGTGACAGACACCCCACCCTTTGGAAGTAACGAAATCCCCCCTTCTTTTTTTATTTTCAATAGGTTAGGCTTTTTAAAATACACTTTAACTTTCCCTAGTGAAGCCTTAATAAAGGAAACATCTGTTTTCATGATCCCTATTGCAGTATAGTCATTCACTAGCCCTAATTTTTGACTCACTTTTTCAATCAATGGATTGGATTGCGCAAACAAACCATTGATGCATAAAGTCATAATAGTCAATAGTAAATAACGATAATGCAATTTAAATGCTATTTTATTTTTTTTGATACCCCTCATTTTTTTATAATTTTTTAATCAGCTGTTGATTAGCTTAAAATATCTTTTTTCTTTACAATTAATACGGATGCTGCAACAAATAGGCCGATATGTATGGTTAATACAATCAACGAAGTTTTAATTTTTGCAACATTTAATATACTTCCTTTGATTGCTTCATTATTTGCATCCACTTGCAGGTCAAAAAATTCTTTCCAATTATTCATGTGCGTTGTAAAAAGGTAAGGTTTGATGATAGAGAAGAGTGGGATATTTAAGGTACTTAGAATTGTAAAAAAAACAATTGCACTCATCGTACCCACAATTGGTCCAATTGAATTATTCGCCATACTTGACATTAAAAAGCCAAGGGAAGTTACTGTTAGTAATGAGAAGCTTGCAAAAATAAAGGCACCCACATATCTCCATAAAACATCATCCCCTTGAATGAGGACCACATAATTTGACTTCATTAAAAACAAATCGTCTGTACCAAATATCCACATACTTACAAATAGTGCTAAAAAAGCAAGCCAAATTAGCAATAAGAGGGTGTAGGTTGAAGCTGCAATAAACTTGGCCATTACCCATTGTGTTCGACTATAGGGGGTTGTGAATATCAGGCGCAACGTGCCCAAATTTGCTTCACCTGAAATCATATCAGCCGCGATTAAAGCTACCAGCAATGGGACATGAACAAGCAATAACTGCAATAAAATATAACAAACCAAATACCCGTTCAATACCTTGCCATCCACAGTTAAAGTATCATTAATATCTTTCATTAAAAATCCTGCATAGGATTCGCCATCTATTTTTAAACCTAATTGTATTACCACGATTAACGCAGCAATCGCTCCAAAAGCAATATAAGTTCTTGGACGTTTATAAATTTTATATAATTCTATAGAGATGATCTTCCACATTTAATTTGAATTTGAAGTGACTTGTAAAAAATAATCCTCTAAGGAATTTTTTGATTCTACATTTAATAAAGCAATATCCGCTAGGACCATTGCTTTGTGCAACATAGGTATTTCGTGCTTGGGTAACATGAAATAAATGCCATCTTTTCTCGGCAGTAAATTTCCAGCAAAAGAACTCGCATGAATAGCCAATAATGCAGCTTCGTCATTTAAGGTAGTCACATGAACGATTGTTTTATTAGGATCCAACAGTTTGTCAGTATCCCCTGCTGCCACTTTTTTCCCCTGATGGATAATTAAAATTTGGCTAGCGACCTGCTCTATTTCTGACAATAAATGGGAGGAAACAAACACCGTTTTCCCTTCCTCTTTTGCTAAATATTGTATCAAATGTCTAATGTCCGCAATCCCCTGAGGATCCAATCCATTGGTAGGTTCATCTAAAATAATCAACTCTGGGTTATGCACTAAAGCGATGCCAATCCCTAATCGCTGTTTCATGCCCAATGAAAATGTTTGCACCTTATCGGAAGACCGATGAGACAACCCCACTTTTTCTAAAGTCGCATTGATATCGGCCGTAGTGATTTGTTTTTTTCGTACTTGGGAAAATAATTTCAAGTGTTCCCGGGCAGTTAAATAAGGATACAAGTCGGGTCGCTCAATTATAGCCCCTACCTTTTCGAGCAGTTCATTCCGGTGTTCCTTTAATGGCAGTCCAAATAGCTGAATGGACCCGCTACTTGGATGAATTAAGGAAAGCAGCATTCTGATGGTAGTGCTTTTGCCCGAGCCGTTTTGGCCCAAAAATCCAAATACCTCCCCTTGCTGTACGCTAAAGGAAAGTTGGTCCACTGCAGTGAGGGATCCAAAGTTTTTACTGATTGATTGTACTTCTATTACCGCCATACTTTTATAACAAACATTTTATCCTTTTGTTGTAGCCTTCGCTATGGTATTTATAAAAAAACCCCGATTTTAGGTCGGGGCTTTTTTTATATTTCAACGTTGTTGATTTATTTGTATTGAGGAATCAAGCTATTCGCCAAATCCACCATTTGTTGAATTCCATCTTCAGGTAAATTACCCTTTTTGAATTCTGCTAAAACGTTCGGTAATTTATTAGTCATTTCTAATAAGAAATGCGCTTCAAAATCCTTCACTTTACGAACAGATACTTCTTTCAACAAACCTTGTGTACCCAAATAGATAATAGCTACTTGCTTCTCTACCGTAAATGGACTGTACTGTGCTTGCTTTAAGATTTCCACGTTTCTAGCCCCTTTGTCAATTACGTTCTTTGTAGCTGGATCAAGGTCACCACCAAACTTAGAGAAGGCCTCTAATTCTCGGTAAAGTGCTTGGTCTAATTTCAAAGTACCAGATACTTTCTTCATGGATTTAATCTGTGCATTACCACCCACACGACTTACAGAAATACCTACGTTAATCGCTGGACGAATACCGGCGTTAAACAAGTTACCTTCTAAGAAAATTTGACCATCTGTAATGGAGATTACATTGGTTGGAATATAGGCAGAAACATCACCCGCTTGTGTTTCAATAATTGGTAAGGCTGTTAACGATCCACCCCCTTTTACTAAATGCTTAATAGAAGCCGGTAAGTCATTCATGTTTTTAGCAACTTCATCATTTGCGATTACTTTAGCAGCACGCTCTAATAAACGACTGTGCAAATAGAATACATCACCAGGATAAGCTTCACGACCTGGAGGACGACGTAACAATAACGAAACCTCACGGTAAGCAACTGCTTGTTTTGACAAATCATCAAATACAATCAAAGCGGGTCTACCTGTATCACGGAAGAACTCACCAATCGCTGCACCCGCAAATGGAGCGTAGAATTGTAATGGAGCTGGATCCGCTGCTGGAGCTGCTACAATAATTGTATAAGCCATCGCGCCGTTGTCTTCCAATGTTTTCATAACACCTGCAATCGTAGACGCTTTTTGACCAATCGCTACGTAAATACAGTATACAGGTTTACCTGCATCAAAAAATTCTTTTTGATTGATAATGGTGTCAATACAAATAGCAGTTTTACCAGTTTGACGATCCCCAATTACCAACTCACGTTGACCACGACCAATTGGAATCATTGCGTCAATCGCTTTGATACCAGTTTGTAATGGCTCCTTTACTGGCTCACGGAAAATTACCCCTGGTGCTTTACGCTCCAATGGCATTTCATATAAGTCACCAGTAATAGGTCCTTTACCATCAATGGCTTCTCCTAATGTATTAATTACACGGCCTACTAAACCCTCTCCTACTTTAATAGAAGCGATTTGACCTGTTCTTTTTACTTTGTTACCCTCTTTGATTCCTTTACTTTCTCCCATCAATACCACACCCACGTTGTCTTCTTCAAGGTTTAATGCGATTGCTTTGGTTCCGTTTTCAAACTCGACCAACTCACCACTGCTTACTCCATTTAAACCATAAACACGAGCAATACCATCACCCACTTGTAGTACGGTTCCAACTTCCTCTAAATCAGCCGCAGCATTAAAGTTGCTTAGTTGCTGTCTGAGAATTGCTGAAATTTCATCTGGTTTTACGTCCGCCATAATAGTCTATTTTTATGTATGATTATTTTATTTTACTTACGAAATCGTTATTCAAAAACTGTCGCTTAATATCTTTTAAGTCTCTTGCAATACTTGCATCTACTAAATTATTATCAAATTCAAGTACAAAGCCGCCAATCAAACGCTCGTCTGTTTTAGTAGTTAATTCTACTGTCGCAAATTCGTTTTCTGCTTTCACTTTGTCTTCTATTGATTTCTTCATTGCGTCGCTTAAATCTACAGCAGTAGTTAAAGTAACTTGATGAATCCCCTTCAATGTATTGTACTGCTCGATGAACGCTTTGGCCATTTCCGGCAATTCATTTTCTCTACCTTTTTTAACAAGTAAATTGGTAAATGAATTCGTCAATAGGCTCACTTTATCTTTAGTAACTGCATTGATAATACTATTTTTTTGATCGGCCTTGATGATTGGGCTACGCAATAAATTAACAAATTCACTGCTAGCTTCACATACAGCATGCAAATATTTCATGTCTGCATATACGGCTTCTAACTGACCTTGCTCAATGGCTAGATCTAGTATGCTTTTTGCGTATCTACCTGCTAAACGTGCGTTGGGCATTTTTTACTTTTTAATTTAACTTAACTCCGTCTGCTAATTGCTTAATATAGCTTTCTTGTTCTGCTTTATTTGAAAGCTCACGTCTTAATACTTTTTCTGCTACTTCAACAACCAATGAACCCACCTGATTTTTTACTTCAGTTAAAGCTGCATTTTTTTGTTGAGTGATAGCTGCTTGAGCATCTGCAACGATTCTTTCATATTCAAACTTAGC
>CALPKD020000048.1 GCA_943324055.2 Chitinophaga pinensis | reverse complement strand
TTGAAAATGATTATATTGAAACACTGTGGTGGATATTAAGTACGTTGTATAAAAAAGGATATTTATACCAAAGTGTAAGTATACAACCCTATTCGCCGGCCGCAGGTACTGGATTAAGTTCACACGAATTAAATCAACCTGGCACTTACAAAGATGTAAAAGACACATCGGTGGTTGCAATGTTCAAAGCAATTCAATCTGCCGAAAGTCAATTTATTTTTGATGCAGCTGCTAAAAACGAATTGAGTAAGGAAGTGTATTATATGGCGTGGACAACCACTCCATGGACATTGCCGTCTAACTTAGGATTAACAGTAGGTCCAAACATTGAGTATGCATTAGTTGCAACTTATAACCCATACACAGCAATGCCAGTAAATGTAATTATTGCAAGCGCGTTGTTATCAAAATATTTTAAAGCCGAAGGAGAAGGCTTAACTAGTTTTGCCGATGGAGATAAATTAATTCCTTGGAAAATTATTGGAACATTTAAAGGAGCTCAATTAAATGGGCTGCGTTACGAACAGTTGATGCCTTTTGAAGCAAACGATCCAAAAAATATCGAAGGCGATCCATTCAAAATAATTCTTGGAGATTTTGTAACGACCGAAGATGGTACAGGTATTGTACATACTTCACCTGCATTTGGTGCGGACGATTATAAGGTAGGGCAAAAAAATAATTTAGGTATTATTACTTTAGTGGATAGGGAAGGAAAATTTATAGAAGGTGTTGGCGAATTTAGTGCGCGCTATGTAAAAAATTATAAAGACGAAAAGGATTTTCAAGATGTGAACGTAGATATTTCGGTGAAATTGAAAAAAGAAAATCGTGCATTTAAGGTTGAGAAATATGAGCACAACTACCCGCATTGCTGGAGAACAGACAAACCTATTTTATACTATCCATTAGACGCCTGGTTTATCAAAACTACTGCTGTTAAGGAAAGGATGGTTGAATTAAACAAGACCATTAATTGGAAACCTAAGAGTACCGGTGAAGGGCGTTTTGGCAATTGGTTGGAGAATATGGTGGATTGGAATTTATCAAGAAGCAGATATTGGGGTACTCCTTTGCCAATTTGGAGAACAGCCGACGGTTCGGAAGAAATTTGTATTGGATCGATTGAAGAATTAACGCAGGGGTTTTTAGCAGCGAAAGAAAAAGGGTTTAATAAGCATGTTACATTAGAAGTAATAGACGGGAAATTGGCGGTTGATTTACATAAGCCATTTGTTGATCAAATCGAATTATTAAGTGCAACAGGTCAACCTATGACGCGTGTTGCCGATTTAGTGGATGTTTGGTTTGATTCAGGTGCGATGCCTTATGCACAATGGCATTATCCATTTGAGAATAAAGATTTAGTAGATAAAGGCTTGGCATTCCCCGCAGATTTTATTTGCGAAGGAGTAGATCAAACACGTGGCTGGTTTTATACATTACACACGTTGGCTGTTATGTTATTTGATAGCGTTGCATACAAGGCCGTAATGAGTAACGGATTAGTGTTGGATAAGAACGGCAACAAAATGAGTAAGCGTTTAGGAAACGTAGTAAATCCTTTTGAAACTTTACAAACTTATGGGGCAGATGCAACTCGTTGGTATTTGGTTACGAATGCATCACCATGGGATAATTTAAAATTTGACTTATCTGGCATACAAGAAGTGCAAAGAAAATTCTTTGGAACCTTGTATAATACATATCAGTTTTTTGTATTGTATTCTAATGTGGATGGATTCCGTTTTGAACAGGATTATATCCCTATTGCAGAAAGGCCAGAAATTGATCGATGGATTATTTCATCTTTAAATAGTTTAGTGCAGACGGTAACAAATGCAATGGACGATTTTGAACCAACAACCGCAGGGCGTGCAATCGAAACTTTTGTGGATGAGCATTTAAGCAACTGGTACGTACGTTTATGTCGTCGACGTTTTTGGAAAGGCACTTACACACAAGATAAAATTGCAGCCTATCAAACCCTTTACGAATGTTTGGAAACGATTTCATTATTAATGGCACCAATTGCACCATTCTTCTGCGATAAATTATTTAGGAATTTGAATGGAATTACAAAACGACACCAAGCAACCTCTATTCATCATCTTGATTTTCCAAAAGCGGATGTTTCAAAAATGGATAAAGCGTTAGAGGATCGCATGCAAATGGCCCAGGATATTTGTTCATTGGTTTTATCAATACGAAAAAAGGTAAATATCAAAGTACGTCAGCCATTACAAAAAATATTAATACCAGTTTTAAATCCTGCAATGAAACAGGCCATAGCGCAAATGGAAGAACTCATCTTGGCAGAGGTAAATGTTAAAGAAATAAATTATATAACGGATACGGAGGGTGTGATCAGTAAAAAACTGAAGCCGAACTTTAAATTGTTAGGTGCTAAGTTGGGAGCTAAGATGAAACAGGCGTCCGCTGTCATATCAGCCCTTAATCAGGCACAAATTAGTCAGTTAGAGAAGGAAGGGGAACTGCAGTTGGATGTGGACGGGGATCTTATTCCATTGTTAATCAGTGAAGTAGATATTATCGCAGAAGATATACCAGGGTGGAGTGTTGCTGTGAAAAACGCCCTTACGGTGGCATTAGACATTACACTTAGCCCGGCCCTGATTCAAGAGGGAAATGCTAGAGAATTGGTAAATAGGGTACAAAACATCCGAAAAGACAGCAATTTTGACCTAACTGACAAGATTTTACTCCGAATTGTGGATAATACAGAACTGAGGGACTCCATTAATCAATTTTCAGAGTATATTTGCCGCGAAATACTGGCATTGGAGATTGACTGGGTTCCTTCACTCGATGAGGGAGTTGATGTTGAAATTAATGACCACAAACTAAGGATTTCAGTTTTACAAAAAGGATAACTATGGCTACAAAAAAACCAGCTCCTAAAAAAGCGGCACCAGCAAAAAAGGCAGCACCTGCTAAAAAAGCAGCACCTGCTAAAAAAGTGGTACCGGTAAAAAAGGCAGCTCCGGCTAAAAAAGCGGCACCTGCTAAAAAAGCAGCGCCAATTAAAAAAGCGGCTCCATCAAAAAAAGTAGTACCTGCTAAAAAAGCAGCGCCTGCAAAAAAAGTTGTTGCGCCAGTTAAAAAAGCGGCACCTGCTAAAAAAGTAGTTGCACCAGTTAAAAAAGCAGTACCTGCAAAAAAAGTTGTTGCATCTGCAAAACCTATTGCGAAAGCACCTGTAAAACCAGTAGCTAAAGCGGCAGCGCCTGCTAAAGCAGCGGCAAAAGCAGCACCAGCAAAGGCCCCTATTAAAGTGGTTGTAAAAGCAGCACCAGCAAAAAAAGTATTACCAGCAAAAAAAGCAGCACCCGCTAAACCAACAACACCTACTAAACCAGTCGTTGTTGCAAAGCCTGTTGAAAAATACGTTCCTCCTGCAAAACCGGTACCAAAAATACCAACGCCTCCTGTTAAACCAATACGTAAAGTCGCGGAACCAATAAAGGAAGTGAAAGTTCCAAAGATTAATGTTAAAAGCAGTGTGCCATACCAGCCAGGATATGTGCCAATGGAAAAAAGAAAAGAAGTAATCAGATCTACTGAAACTTTAGTAAAATATTCTGATGCTGATTTGACAGAATTTAGAGATATTATTTCTAGAAAATTAGATGCAGCAAAGAAGGAATTGGTCTACTTACAAGGCTTAATTACCCGTAAGGACGAGTTAGGTGGAGACAACGACGATGCTAGATATATGACTATGGAAGATGGAAGTGTGAGCATGGAAAGAGAGCAACTAGGTCAAATGGCTAGTCGTCAGATCACATTTATCGATCATTTGGAGAAAGCTTTGATGCGTATTCAAAATAAAACGTACGGTATTTGTAGAGTAACTGGTCTTTTAATAGATAAAGCACGTTTACGTGCGGTTCCTCACGCTACTTTAAGCCTTGAAGCTAAATTGGGTTATGTTAAAAATAGCACGGAACAATAAGCGCTAACACTGAATAATAAAAAAACCCTGGTAAGTAATTATCAGGGTTTTTTTATGGGGTAGCGACAAAAACCTGTTGAAACAAAACAGATGTGCTTGTAAATGGTTGCTTATTTTACTTCTTGCATCTCAATTAACTTTCGATAGTAACCATCCTGTGCAAGCAATTCATCATGATTGCCTCTTTCCACAATATTGCCCTTTTGTAAAACAACAATCTCGTCTGCATGGCGAATAGTTGACAGTCGGTGTGCGATCACAATAGATGTTCTGTTTTGCATCATGTTATTAATTGCATCCTGCACTAGTTTCTCACTTTCTGTATCAAGTGCCGAAGTAGCTTCGTCTAAAATTAAAATTGGAGGATTTTTTAACACGGCACGGGCAATGGTAAGGCGTTGACGTTCCCCGCCACTTAACTTACTACCACGATCTCCAATCATTGTATCAAAGCCATTTTCCTTTCGCATAATAAATTCATAGGCGTTTGCAATTTTAGCAGCTTCCATAATTTCAGCTTCTGTTGCGTCTGGTTTTCCTAATGCGATGTTTGCTGCTATTGTATCATTGAATAAAATTGGCTCTTGTGTAACGATACTAATTTGTTGCCTTAAACTGTTTAAACTGTAGTCTTTAATATTTTTCCCGTCAATCAATAAATCTCCTGCACTTACATCATGAAAACGTGGGACTAAATCGGCTAATGTACTTTTCCCAGCACCCGATGAACCTACTAATGCAACTGTTTTTCCTTTTTGAATGATCAAGTTAATTTTGTTTAAAATACTAGCATCTTGGTATAAGAATTGAACATCCTTGAATTCAATAGATTCATTAAATCCAACGAGTTCAATAGGATTTGCAATCTCTTCCACTGTGACAGGTGCTTCTAGTATTTCATTCAAACGATCAAGGGTAGCAGTACCTCTTTTTATATTGTAAACCGCCTGGGATAAGGCTTTTGCAGGATTGATGATTTGCGAAAACAAGGCAACATATCCTATGAAGGAACTGCCCGATAAAATTTCACCACTTAAAACCAGCTTTCCACCAAACCATAAAACGCCACATAATATAATGACGCCTAAGGATTCTGAAACCGGGGAAGCTAAATCGCGACGATACTGAATTTTGTTTTTGATAAAAAATATCTCATCTACTAATCCATAAAAACTTTTCTTAATTCTTTTTTCTGCATTAAAAGCTTTTATAATTCTTAATCCAGTCAGGGTTTCTTCCATTTGGCTCATGATCTCCCCCCATTTAACCTGCGCAGCATTCGTGTGCCTTTTTAAAGTTCTTCCAATGCGGCCTACTACAAATCCAGCAAGGGGTAAAAGTATAAATACGAATAAGGTTAGTTTAACACTTATAATAAAGAGTACAATTAAAATGCCGATGATATTTAAGGGTTCTTTTATAATCCCTTCTAAGGCACCTACAACAGAATTTTCCAAATCTGCAATGTCATTAGACGAGCGGCTTAAAATATCTCCCTTACGTTGTTCAGTAAAATAACCGATTGGTAATTTTAAAATTTTGTCATAAAGCAATTTAGAATACTTCCTAGTGACTGCATTACGTATGGGCGCTAAAAAATAATAGGACAAATACAGGAATATATTTTTTAGTAGCACAGCAGTAATAATGCCAAAGCAAATCCATCCTAGGGCATACTCTTTTCCATATTGGGCAATTTTAGCTTGTAAGAACCCATATACTAAGTCCTTGATATTTCCGCTATCTGAAACGGTTGCTTTAATTGCACCGTCTATTGCAACCTTATTAAATATGAGGTCCATAAAAGGGATCAACATACTCAAGGAGAATAAACTAAAAATAATAGATAGGGTTATAAATACAGAATACAGCCCCATGTAGGCCTTATATTCTCTTATATAACTAATGATGCGAATAAATTTCTTCATATTCAAACTATTCCACGAAATAATCAGCAAAGTAACTAATTTTACATCGAATCAACGATTTTGATTATGGAAGAAGGTAAAAGACAGAAACAAGTAGCAGGGGCGATTCAAACGACCCTGAACGATATATTTTTAAAATTAGGGCTTAATAACTTGCAAGGGGGGATGGTATCCATTTCCACTGTAAAAGTGACGCCCGATTTGTTAGAAGCGAGAATCTATATAAGTTTATTCCAGGTAAAGGATACGGATGCTTGTTTTAAGCAAATCGAAAGTCGTGCTTGGGATATTAAAAAGCATTTGCAAGAGGCGATGAAGCAACAGCTAAGACGTATTCCTGTGTTACATTTTTATTTAGATGACACATTGGACTATGTGTTTAAAATGGAGGAGATCCTTAAAAAATTATAAGTGCACTTTTTATTTGCATGGCGCTATTTTAGAGGTAGATATGCTTTTCAGGCAATTCAGATTATTGCTTGGGTAAGTGTATTCGCTATAGCGATTGGTACGGCTGCTTTAATCACGATCCTAAGTGTTTCCAATGGATTTACAGAAGTAGTGAAAGGCCTTTACTCCGATTTTTATGCGGATGTCCGGGTTACCCCAAAACAAGGCAAGTTTTTTAATTTAACCGATAGTGCCTATTTAAAAATACAATCCATTCCGGGAGTTAAAGCAACGAGTAAAGTAATTGAAAGCCGCGCTTTGCTCGTTAAAAACAATTTACAGTCAGTCGTGCTAGTCAAAGGAGTTGACCCCACTTATAACACAATCAATCAGATTGAACAATATTTAAAGCGGGGGACTTTTGAAATTGGGTCCTTGAAAAATCCTAAGTTGGTATTGGGAATAGGAGTTGAACAAAAATTGGGCTTATATCAGGAACCCATTGGCGATACCTTGCAATTGTACGCAGTAAACAGATCTGGGAAGACTTTTACACAAATAGATCAGTTAAACACTTTATCGGCTTCACAAGCCGGTGCCTTTTCAATTCAGCAAGAATTTGACGAGCAATATATTTTTACAAACTATCCTTTTGCCCAATATTTATTCGATTTGAAACCTGATCAGTTTTCGGCCATTGAATTAGCTATAGATCCGTCACAAGAAAATAAGATTGTAACTCAACTAAACAAAATTATCGGAGCAGATTTTGACATACGCAATAAATATCAACAAAATAGCGACTTGTATAAAATTATGCAACTTGAAAAATGGATCATTTTTGCAATCCTTGCGCTAATCATGATCGTTGCTTCCTTTAATTTAGTGGGTGCATTATCAATGCTTGTATTAGAAAAACAAAAAGACATTCATGTGCTAAATGCGTTGGGTGCTACTCCTTGGGACATTCAAAAAATATTTTTAATCCTATCGGGTATTATGGCCTTTGTAGGTGCTTTTATTGGAGGAGCCCTTGCAAGTTTATTTTGCTGGCTACAGGATAAATTTCATCTCATAAAACTAACAGGCAATTCATTTGTGATTGACTACTACCCTGTAAAGCCAATGCT
>CALPKD020000047.1 GCA_943324055.2 Chitinophaga pinensis | reverse complement strand
TGGAGGAACTACTACAGGTGCTAGGCTTGGATATTTCTCCAATTACAGTAAAGTTTCATTGTCACCCAATATTACTACTTCTTCTTGCCTTGGAGGAAACATTCAATTAGAAGCTAAAAAATTGGCGAACGTAACCTATACCTGGTCAGGCCCCAACGGTTTTACAAGTACAATTTATAATCCTGTGATAGCTAATGCAAGCATTATAGACTCAGGATATTATTTTATCGAAGCAACTATATTAGGTTGTGGCACTAGTACCGACAGTGTACATATTACTATTAATCCATTACCAACACTTCAATTGAAAAAATCATTGGATACTGTATGTTATGGAAGTAATAAAGATATTCAATTTTCATTAACTGGAAAATCGCCTTGGAATTTGGTATATACGGATGGTATTAAAAATGACACTTTAAAAAATGTATTTTCGCCAAATGCTAATTTTAGAGTGTCACCCAAGTTGAACACTATTTATCGAATTATTAGTATTGCTGATTCTAATGCATGTGATTTAAGTGCTATAGCAACTAGTATCAAAGACACGGTCATTGTAAATCCTTTACCGATTCCTAATTTTAGTGCATCTCCTATTCATTGTGAAAACACTAATATAACATTTACGGATATTTCCATTCCTAGTTTAGATCCAATTTCAAATTGGTTTTGGGATATGGGGAACGGGGTTAAAAAAAGTTTATCATCCAATACCCCTTTTGAGGAGGTATTTTCAAATTCGGGAAAGGACACGGTTAAGTTATCGGTAATGTCATTGCTTGGTTGTAAGAGTGACACCATTTCTAAAATAATTACCATCCATCCTACACCTAATATTGGCTTTGTGCTGCCTAAGGTTTGTTTAGACGATGCCATCGCAGTTTTTAATGATACAACCACCTCTCCAGATTTTTCAACGAATGTTTCTTACCTATGGAATTTTAATGCAGGAAGTACACCAGTTATAAATGGACCTACTTATTCGGTGGGGCAGCAATTACTTAAAAATCCATCTGTTAATTTTCATGCGGAAGCAAATTACACAGTAGCTCTAAAAGTGACTAATAGTAATGGTTGCGCTGATACACTTTCTAAAACTTTTACAATTAATGGGTCAAATCCAAAATCGGTTTTTCAGGTAATGAATGATAATTCATTATGTACAAATCAATTGGTCGTTATTAAAGATAGTTCATGGGTTAACTTTGGCACCATTGGTAAATTGCATATATTTTGGGGGGATGGGATGGATAGTATTGTAAACGATCCTGTTTCATTAAATTCCTATTCTCACTTATACGCCAATACTTCATCTGTTAGTCAATTCAATTATGCTATTCAGGTAAATGCTTATTCAGGCGGAAAGTGTTTTGATGACTCGCTCTCCAAAATAGCCCTCGTTATTCCTCCTTCGTCGATATTTGTTCAAAGTTCAAAAAACTATTTATGTATTAATGACACTTTACAATTGAGTACAATAGTTACTGGTGGAGAAGGGCCTTATAAATATATATGGGAGACCAATAATGCTAACGCAAGTTTTAAGGACAGCGTCATTTTTGGTTTAAAAGAAGGTAGCGTAGATGTAAATGTAAAAGTCATTGATGCAAAAAAATGTGTATATCCATATTTAAAGCAATTAAACTTAAATATCCCAACCTTACCTATTGCAACTTTTAGTGTAAGCGATACAGTAATTTGTAATGGGGATTCCTTAACATTAAAAGGTGCCGGAGCGGATACTTACAAATGGCTTAAAAATAAAGATATATTTATTACCAGTACAGTAGATAGCCTTCGTATTGGAGTCCCAGGCAATTATATGCTAATCGTAAATAATGGTCAGTGTAATTCACTACCATCTATATCCATACCAATAATTGATTATGTGGTACCCGTTTATTCTATGCAATATCCAGTTTCTACCTGTATCAATACCGATTTAGTTATTAATACAGATGCAGTGGATAAATATAAAATGCATTTTGCTTGGAATTTTGGGGATAGTACTTTTCTTTATTTAGCGAATCCACTTGTGCATAGTTATCGTTCTAAAGGGAATTATGTGATTCAATTAAAAGTGACCAATGATTATTGTCCTAAATATGAATATGCTTTAGTTGGCGACACCGTGCATGTGAAGGATCCTTTGACTCCATCCTTATTTACACTTTATCTCTTAGCAGAACAGGATACCTTGTTGAATCCTATGAAAATTGATGCTGGCTATAACAGCTATCAGTGGAACCCCACAACTTATTTATCTGATGCTTTTATAGCGAATCCAATTTTAAGACCTTATAAGTCTGTTACATACTCACTGACAAGAATAGATACGTTAACGGGTTGTAAGGTAGAAGATGTCTACAATGTGGATGTTTCCTCGGAAATAGTGGTTGCAATTCCCAAAGCCTTTACACCGAACGGAGACAATTTAAATGATCTACTTAAAGTGGAATATGGAGCTGGTCTCAAAACCTTTAACCAGTTTGCTGTATTCAATCGATTTGGGAAAATTGTATTCCAGACCAATAATTTAAATAGAGGTTGGGATGGCAGATATAATGGTATTGATCAAGATATGGACGCCTATACCTACCTTATTGATTATATTACCTACAAGGAGGAGCGTATTAAAAAAACGGGCTCTGTTCTTTTAATGAGATAGTAGGTTGCCCATATACATTCTGATTTGCTCAATAAAACTTGACACCACATCAAAATGTCCAATTACATTAGAACAAATTATTAGATAGGCAATCCCATATAAGGATCCCCAAAGATGTGCACTATGGTTTATTCCACCTTGTCCTTTTTTAGATAAATAAGCAGTTAGGCCAAGATAGATGGGGCCAAAAATAAAGCCAGGTATAATCGGAGGGACGATGAAAAAACCGATTTGCATAGTTGGCATTAAGAAAATACCCGCAAATACAACTGCGGATACGGCTCCTGAAGCCCCAAGACTTTTATAATAATATTGTTTTTTATGCTGATAATAAGTTGGGATTAAACACACTACTAATGCAGATATATATAATAGTATATAAATCAATTTGCCAGATTCTCCAAATAGGTTCCTGAAAAATTGTTCAACATAATCACCAAACATATAAAAGGAGAACATGTTAAACGCCAAATGCATAAAGTCGGCGTGTATAAATCCAGAGCTGATAAATCTATACCACTCCCTATGATTCGCAACGGTATGTGGATGGAAAATTAATTTGTCCATTAATTCTTCATTGTACATTGCTAAGATAGATACTGCAACAGTTATGATGGTGATATATAAAGTGATACTCATAGTGGGTAATTATGGATGATGAGGGAAGGCTTATTCGTGGTGGTATTTTTCGTTTGCTAATATACTACAAGCTCTATAGACCTGTTCTACTAATATTAATCTTACCAGCATATGGGGGAATACTAAATCGGAGATAGACCAAGTATATTGTGCACGTGCTTTTATATCTTCCGAAACGCCATAGGCCCCACCAATCAAAAACACCAATTTTTGGGCACTTTGATTGGCATTTTTTTGAATAAGGGTAGCAAGGCCGGGAGAACTGAGCATCTTCCCTTTTTCGTCTAATAGGATTAAAATATCTGTTGCAGCTAATGCTTTTAAGATGCTAGCTGCTTCGGCCTTTTTGATTTGAGTAGGTTCGGTTAATTTGGAAGGGGTGATTAATTGCCATTCCAAAGGGTAGTAGTGCCCAATTCGCTTTGTAAATTGATCCACTCCCTCTTTTATATAGGTTTCATTAGCCTTGCCGACTGACCAGATTGATAGCTTCAATTGTAGTATTTTTTCTGATTCAAATTTATTGCATAAAGTTCAAAATCTGCTAGTTAAATATATTTAGCTAGATAGTAGATGAATAAGCACTTTATAGTGCTTCAGTAACCAATATTTTGATTTTGTAGCCTTCATTGAGTATTTCATGTTAAATTCTATATACTAACTAGGGTACTGAGTTTTAATATAGATTGACGACAATCAAGTAGCTAACGTTTTCTAGTCAAGCTATTTATATTTAGCCAAGTATACCTTCATAATTATATCAATTTTATATAATTATTTAAAGGTTACTGTATTATGAACAGGAAATTGTCAATCATCATCCCTGCATACAATGAGGGAGATACGATTCATTTAATATTGGATCGAGTAAAGGAAACAAACTTAATTAATAATATAGTTAAGGAAATTATTATTATAAATGATTGCTCAACGGATCAGACTGAACATGCAGTTAAAAATTATATTTATAATAACCCGGATTTAGATATTGCTTATAGTAATCACGAAGTAAACAAAGGGAAGGGCGCTGCAATTAGAACAGGGATTAGCAAGGCTACAGGAGATTACTTGATTATACAAGATGCAGATTTAGAATATGATCCTAATGAATACAATGAATTGCTAAAACCAATGATGAATGGATCTGCAGATGTGGTGTTTGGTTCCCGATTTATGGGAGGCAATCCACATCGTGTATTATTTTTTTGGCATACTATTGGAAATAAATTTCTGACAGCCTTGTCAAATATGTTTAATAATCTGAACTTAACGGATATGGAAACCTGTTTCAAGTTGTTTAAAACACCCATTATACAATCGATCACTTTAAGAGAAAATAGATTTGGTTTTGAACCAGAGGTAACCGCGAAGATTGCACAAATCCCTAATATTCGAATTTATGAGGTGGGTATTTCTTATTATGGACGTACCTATAATGAAGGAAAAAAAATTGGTATGAAAGACGGTTTCCGTGCATTATATGTAATTATTAAATATGGCTTAATTGATCGGAACACTCATTTAGCAACTCGTAATAATCATTCAATCCATGCTAATGAAGTTGTTAAAGAATTGGTTTAATATCCAGCAAGCTTATTTTAAATTTTCTCCTTTTTTAGCATTATACATTCTGTTGGTATTTTTAATAGAGCCTCATCGAACTATACTTCGAGGGGACGAAAGTAGATATTTAGACAATGCAGTTAGTTTGCTAAATGGGTATTATTCGCCACCGTTTCCAAATATCAATTTATGGTCAGGCCCAGGGTATTCAATTGTATTGATGCCATTGATGTATCTGAAGCTTTCCATCTTTTATATAAAAGTATTACATGCCCTGTTGCAATATTTTTCATTAGTATTTACCTATCAATCCATTCGGTATTATTCATCCAATCAAATAGCTACTATTTTTTGTTTGCTGCTTGGTTTTTATTACCCTTCATTGGAAATGATATTTTCGGTTTACACTGAAACCTTGGCTTGGTTTTTAATTAGTTTATTATGCTTACTAACCATTAAAACTATTAAAATAAAAGGTAAGGGCTGGGGCAGTATGGTGTTAACGGCTTTTGTAATTGCTTATTTAGCAATGACCAAGATCATTTTTGGTTATGTAATTGTAGGAATGTTATTAATAACTTTGATTTTTACTTGCTTTCAATCTTATCGTACTAAGGCATTTAAATTCTCCCTTATTTTCTTTTTTGCACTTTTATTTTGCATTCCTTGGCTTTCCTATACCTATCATTTAACCCACAAAACTTTTTATTGGGGTAACTCTGGTAATATGTCCTTGTATACGATGAGTTCACCTTATGCTAATGAACTTGGAGACTGGAAAACTATGAATACGCTACGTGAAAACCCCAACCATCATAAATTCATCGACAGTTTGGTAAAATTATATCCAATACAGCAGGATGAAGCTTTTAAACAACAGGCCATTCTTAACATTAAGCATCACCCAGCTAAGTATGTACAAAATTGGATTGCAAATATTGGAAGACTCTTGTTTAGTTATCCAAATACGGGTAAAAGCCAGTCTATTTCAACTTTTTATACTTTACTGCCTAATATGTTTGTGCTCGTATTTATATTGATTGCATTTGTAATACATATTGGGTATCCCCAAAAAGTACCTTTTGAACTTTTTGTATTATTACTGTTTATGCTGGTTTATCTATTTGGCAGTTCGCTAGTAAGTGCTTATCGACGTCAGTTTTTCATTACCCTACCTTTTTGGGGTATTTATTTCGCTTATTTCTTTGGGAATTTAGTTTCGGTTAAGATCAAGGACATAGAATCTTAAAGTTTTACTTAATAGATGATCTATTGATTTCTTCAATGACATTTAATCATAAGATATATTATACTAATTAACGTTCGTTTATTAGCCTTTTCCCTTAACTTTATTCAAATAATATATAGCTATGCCTAGTAATTTTTTAAGCACCCTCACTGCAAAAAATGTTTTTAGAAATTTGAATGTTGCTGCTTTATATAAGCATGCGATTCATCCTAAAGAGAATTCAGTAATATCGGATAAGGGTGCTTTAATCGTTTATTCAGGATTGAAGACTGGTAGGAGCCCTAAGGATAAAAAAATCCTTTTTGAAAATTCTAGTAGTGAAAATATCTGGTGGGGAGATGTGAACATTAAAATGGATGCTATCGAGTTTGATACAAATTATAATCATGCCATTAACTATTTTAACCAACAAGATGACCTTTATGTATTTGATGGCTTTGTTGGTTGGGATGAACAAAATAAATTAAAAGTGAGGGTAATTTGCACGAGACCCTATCATGCCTTGTTTATGCATAATATGTTAATAAGGCCTACCGAGGAAGAACTTATTAATTTTGGCGAACCTGATTATACTATTTATAATGCTGGTGCTTTTCAAGCTTCACCTGATCAATTCAAGACCTATATTAATCTTTCTTTTGATCGTAAACAATTCCTAATTCTAGGGACTGAGTATGCGGGGGAGATGAAAAAAGGGATCTTTACTATTATGAATTACCTGATGCCTTTAAAAGGAATTTTGTCAATGCATTGTTCTGCGAATGAAGGTCAAAATAATGATGTATCCTTATTTTTTGGTCTTAGTGGAACAGGTAAGACAACATTGTCTGCTGATGCACAACGTAAGCTAATTGGGGATGATGAACATTGTTGGTCTGATACGGGCATTTTTAATATTGAAGGGGGCTGTTATGCAAAAGTGATTAATCTATCTGAAAAACAAGAACCTGAAATTTTTGACGCTATTAAGTTTGGAACTATTTTAGAGAATGTGAAATATAATTCAACATCTAATCGAGTGGATTATACAGACATTTCAATTACCGAAAATACCAGAGCTTCTTATCCGATTAATTATATCTCGAATGCAAAAATTCCTTGTATTTCATCTCATCCAAAAAATATTATATTCTTAACCTGCGATGCTTTTGGGGTACTACCTCCCGTTTCTAAACTAACGGCCGCTCAGGCGATGTACCATTTTATTAGCGGGTATACTGCAAAAATTGCAGGAACGGAGCAGGGAATTGTGGAGCCTACTGCAACATTTTCGGCATGTTTTGGCGCTGCTTTTATGGTATGGCATCCTTCCAAATATGCT
>CALPKD020000046.1 GCA_943324055.2 Chitinophaga pinensis | reverse complement strand
GTAAATCCTTACTTCATGATCATATCTCTGTGGAAGAATTGAGAGCTTGCACCACTTGCAATGCTTGTGTTGAAGAATGCCCAATAAGCATCTCTCCGCTTGATATTATTTTAGAATTGAGGAGATCTCTAGTGATGGAAGAAAGCAATGCCCCAGCAGAATGGAATGGCATGTTTAGTAATATTGAAAATAATTTTGCACCATGGAAGTTCTCTCCAGACGACAGAGACGCATGGACTGCACAAGCATAAAAAAGATTGTATGAAAGTATCCACTATGGCTGAGTTTATGGCGAAAGGCGAACAACCTGAAATTTTATTTTGGGTGGGATGCGCTGGAAGCTTTGACCAAAGAGCCCAAAAAATTACTAAAGCGTTTGCAACGATCCTAGATAAAGCGGGCGTTAAATATGCCATACTTGGCAAAGAGGAAGCTTGCACAGGTGATCCTGCCCGTAGAGCCGGGAATGAATTTATGTTTCAAATGATGGCCTATCAAAATATTCAAGTTTTAAATGGGTATCAAATCAAAAAAATTGTAACGACCTGCCCGCACTGTTTTAATACGCTGAAAAATGAGTATCCTGCGCTAGGTGGAAATTATGATGTAATTCATCACACTCAATTTTTACAAGAATTAATTGAGCAAGGAAAGATAAAATTCACAGATAGTAATGAATGGAAAGGCAAATCAATCACTTATCACGATAGTTGTTATTTAGGTCGCGCCAACGAGATTTACGAAGCACCCCGAAAAGTGTTGGAAAGTTTGGATATGGAATTAAGAGAAATGAAAAGATGCAAGTCCAAGGGTTTGTGTTGTGGTGCAGGCGGTGCGCAAATGTTTAAGGAAGAGGAGAAAGGAGAAAAAAGAATCAACACAGAAAGAGCAGAAGAAGCTAGAGAAACGGCGAGCGATTTTGTGGCGAGTGCATGCCCTTTTTGCAATACCATGATTTCGGATGGACTAAAAGTTGGAGAAAGCGATAAAGATCCAGCAGTATTAGACATCGCTGAAATCATTGCACAAGCAATTCAATAAATTTAAAATGAAAGTACACTTACCTAATATATTACCTGCTAATTTTCACCCGCAATCTAAGGTTTGGATTTACCAATCCAACCGACTTTTTACGATGCCTGAAATTTTTCAGATTGAACCATTTTTAGAGAATTTTGCAGACAATTGGCAAAGCCATGGCGCGCGCGTAAAGGGCTTCGCCACAGTATTGTATGGACAGTTTATTGTAATCATGGCGGATGAGAGTGCTACCACAGTTGGTGGTTGTAGTACCGACAGCTCGGTACATATCATAAAAGATATTGAAAAAATGACTGGCGTTCAAATGTTTAACAGAGAATTACTAGCTTTTTGGGTAAAAGATCAAGTGCAAACCATTCCCATGGCGCAGGTTGCTTATGCATTAGAAAACGGTCTGTTACAAAAGGACACTATTTATTTTAATAATTTAGTGACTACTAAATCCGACATGGAAGCCAAATGGCTTCAGCCTATTGATCAAAGCTGGTTAGCTACTAAGTATTTAAAAAAATAAATCATGAGCGCCTTAAAAGTATATGCAATACCAAACTGCAACACCGTCAAAAAAGCAATCGACTGGCTAAAAGCCAACAAGGTAGTTTACGAATTTCATGATTATAAAAAAAGCGGAATTACTTCAGCCATACTAACCAATTGGTGCAAGCAAGTGGGCTGGGAAGCTCTAGTCAATAAGAAAGGAGCTACCTGGAGATTACTGACTCCCGAACTTCAATCCAGTATTACTTCACAGAAGGCAGCCATTGCACTCATGATCGAAAAGACATCCATTATTAAACGACCATTACTAGAAATAAATAATAAAATTATTGTACTCGGATTTGACGAAGCCGAATACAAAAAAGCCCTAATGTAAAACTTCAGGGCTTTTTTTGTACCTAACTAAAAAAATTACTTAAGATTTGCTGATAAAACTTTTATCAGCTCTTCTCCTCTAATATCTTTTGCAATTACCACCCCATCTGGGTTTAATAAAAAATTAGCAGGAATACTTTGTATTCCAAACTGAGTCGCTACTGCATTGTTCCAATATTTTAAATCACTCACCTGTGTCCATGTTAAGCCATCTTTTTTAACTGCATCCAACCACTTGGCTTTGTCCTGATCTAATGAAACGCCTAATACAGTGAATTTTTTATCCTTAAATGTATTGAAAGCCTTTACTACGTTTGGATTTTCGGCACGACAAGGGCCACACCAACTAGCCCAAAAATCTACTAATACATACTTGCCTCTAAATGAAGCCAAGCTGATGGATTTACCAGTTGCATCATTCTGCTTAAACTCAGGTAAAACTGATCCAATCTTGCCAACCTGAGCAGACTCTACAGATTTATCTATAAATGCTGCGAATGGCCCTTTTTTAGCTTCTCCTGATAAACCTGCATAGTAAATACCTAGGTTCTCTTTAATTGCTGGAAAGATATTTGCAAATTGTAATAAAAAGAAAGTAGTAACTGGGGACTGATTATTTGCAACACTGAATGATTTATAAGTTTCAACTAAATCATTGGATTGGGCATCTCCTACTTTTGAAAGTGAATCTTTTGCAATAGCACTTTGTTCAGTTTGCGCAGCGGTCATTGTTTTAAAGTACCCTTCCATTTTAGGATTTACTGTCTTCATAAAAGACGAGTAAAGCGCATGAGTAGCTGAGCCTTTAAATTCAATAGCAGATTGGTTTTTGAAATCTCCATCAAATGTTAAATTGTCATTGCCTACAAAAACAGGTATTTTTTGTTGCGCCCCTGAGAAACCAATTACATAAATACTTGGGTTTGCCACAGTCGCGTTTAAAACAAATTTGCCTTGTTGAGGCTTTGCCGAATCAACTATCTTATTCGCCATTCCGTCAATCAATGTTACCATCGTATTGTCTGGTATATTTCTTAAATCCCCTGTAATATGCAAACTTTGTGCATTTAAATTTTGAATTCCAAAAAACAAAAAACATCCAAAAATAATTTTTTTCATTGTGATATTTATTTTTAGCCCTTAATTATAAGTGCTCTTAAAGTATTCCATTTAAAGTATTCGAATTCCAAATATAAGATATTCGTGTGGATTAATCTTTATGCCTAGCTTTCAAAACCTTCACCACATCAGTTAACGCAAATCCTTTAGCGCGTAACAGGATCAAATAGTGAAAAAGCAAGTCAGCCGATTCGTCTAAAAACAAATTATCATTATCATCCTTGGCTTCTATGACCACTTCTACTGCTTCTTCCCCTACCTTCTGTGCGATCTTATTCATTCCTTTAGCGAATAGAGCGGCTACGTATGAACTATCAGGCGATGCAGTTTGACGTTGAGCAATTACCCCTTCTAAATTTGTTAAAAAGCCCAAGTCATTGCTATTCTCAGCGCCCCAACAAGTGTCCGTTCCATTATGGCAAACTGGACCTATTGGACTGGCTTGTATTAATAAAGTGTCATTGTCACAGTCAATTTCCATACTTATATAGTTCAAGAAATTACCGCTCTCTTCTCCCTTTGTCCATAGCCTATTCTTTGTGCGACTAAAAAATGTTACTTTTTGCTGAGACAAAGTGGCATCAATCGCATCTTGGTTCATAAATCCTAGCATTAATACAGTTTTGGTTGTCGCATCTTGTACAATGGCAGGCACTAAACCATCCGCGTATTTCGTAAAATTGATATTCATAATTAAAATTAAGTAAAGTTTATAATCTTATAGGGATTCCTTTTGCGTGTAAGTAGTTTTTTAAATCAGGAATGGCAATTTCTTTGTAGTGAAATATACTAGCAGCTAATGCAGCATCCGCCTTCCCTTTGGTAAAGACATCATAAAAATGCGCCTCAGTTCCTCCGCCACCAGACGCAATAATAGGGACTGGTAGTGTTTCCGCCAATTGAGCGGTAATATCCAATGCAAAACCTTGTTTGGTGCCGTCGTGATTCATAGAGGTTAATAAAATTTCGCCTGCCCCTAAATCAACCGCTTGTTTTGCCCAGTCGGTAACCAATATTTCAGTTTTTGTCCTACCTCCATTTAAATACACATACCATTTATTATCTACTTCGCATTTTGCATCAATGGCTAATACTACACATTGACTTCCAAAGTTTTTAGCAAAGCTTTTTATAATAGAAGGGTCGTTGAATGCAGCTGTATTGATAGAGATTTTGTCTGCTCCATTTTGCAATAGTATATGCACATCCTGTTCTGTCTTAATACCTCCACCCACAGTGAAGGGTATATTAATTCGATGTGCAATTTTGTTGACCAACTCGCTCAGTGTTTTTCGCTTTTCAACCGTTGCTGTAATATCCAAAAAAACCAATTCATCCGCACCCTGGCTTGCATATAAGGCACCCAACTCAATAGGGTCTCCCGCATCTCTTATTTGCTCAAAATTTACGCCCTTTACAGTACGTCCATCTTTTATATCTAAGCAAGGGATGATTCTTTTTGTTAACATAATTTTTATTTATCTCACTAAAATTTTAAAATGCTGCCAACTCCTCCAGCGTAATTTTATTTTCATAAATCGCTTTACCTACAATAGCACCCGAGCAACCAATGGTGCGCAATTCCAGCAAATCCTTCATTGAACTTACACCGCCACTTGCAATTAACTTCAAGGTTGGAAATTTTTGAATAATTTTTTTATACAAGTCAATCGATGGGCCTTGTAATTTTCCGTCCATTTTAATGTCCGTGCAAAACATTTGCTGAACCCCTTTATCTATATAAGACTGCATAAAATCATACACATCAATATTGGTTTTCTCTAACCAGCCGCCAATCGCTATTTTTTCTTCAAACACGTCTGCTCCTAACATAAATATTTCAGCCCCAAAACGTGCAATCCATTCTTCAAATGTTGGCCTACTTTTTACAGCTAAGCTCCCGATGGTTGCAAAAGTTGCACCCGTATCTAATACTGTTTTTAAAGTCGCCTCTGTTTTGATACCTCCCCCAAAATCGATGGATAAATTTGTTTTATTTGCAATTTTTTCCAGCACTTTCCAATTCACCACTTCACCCGCCTTCGCACCATCTAAATCTACCAAATGCAAGCGCATTAATCCGATGCCCTCAAAAGCCTTTGCCACTTCCAAAGGATCCTCGTTGTAAATTTTCTTTTGCGCATAATCGCCCTCCGTTAATCGAACACATTTTCCTTCAATTAAATCTATCGCTGGAATGATTTGCATAATTCGTTTATTCATTTAATTAAGAAATTTCTAAAAAGTTTTTAATAATCTGTTCTCCCACTTTTGCCGATTTTTCAGGATGGAATTGAACTCCATAAAAATTTTTTTTATGTAAAGCACTACTATAAGGTTGTACATAATCAGTAGTTGATATTGTATGTGCTCCCAATGATGCATAATAGCCGTGTACAAAATAAGTGAAACTGTCTTCGGGAATGCCTTTAAATAAGTCTGTTTTTAAATCGACAATCGTATTCCATCCAATTTGAGGCACTTTAATGGCTAGATCCTTAGGCATGAACTGTTGCACATTTTCTTCAAAAATTCCCAAGCAAGGCGTATCGTTTTCACTAGAATAAGTACACATTAATTGCATCCCTAAACAAATTCCTAAGACGGGTTGTTGCAAATGCTTAATCACAGCATCTAAATTCCTTTCCTTTAAATAATGCATCGCTGTACTTGCCTCCCCAACACCAGGAAAAATGACCCGATCAGCAGATTGAATCGTTTCCACATGATCTGTTACAATAGCCGAAGCTCCTAAGCGTTCTAATGCGTACAGTACTGACTGTATGTTTCCTGCATTATATTGAATGATAACTGTTTTCATTTTTAAACAAGATTGGATTTAGGAATGGAGCACTTCCTTTAAAAAGTCCTTTGTTATACTATTTAAGTCTCCCCCATTTGAAAGCGCTTTGATATAAGCGGAGCCAATAATGGCGCCATTTGCATAGGCACATACTGCATCAAAGCTGGCTTTATCTTTAATACCAAAACCAACTAAGAACGGATTTTTCAATTCCATGCCTTGCAACTTATGTAAATAGGTGGCTACTTTAGTGAAATCCTTATCTGTTCCTGTTGTAGCAGACGAACTTACTGCATATAAAAACCCAGTGCTTAAACTATCTAATTTTCTTAATCTATCAACTGGTGTTTCGGGAGTGACCAAGAATATAAAATCAAGCCCATTTTCCTTTATAGCATTCCCATATAAATGTTCAAATTCATAAAATGGCAAATCAGGTAAGATTAATCCATCCACCCCTACTTCTTTCGCTTTTTTACAAAACTGATCAAACCCATATTGTAAGATTGGATTCATATAGCCCATTAGAACCACTGGGATATGAATAGTATTGCGCATTGCACTTAATTGCTCAAACAATACTTCAATGGTCATCCCATTTTCTAAAGCAATATGACTACTTGCTTGTATCACTTCCCCATCAGCCAATGGATCACTATAGGGCATCCCTATCTCAATAATATTTGCCCCGTTGGCTTGCAGGCTTTCCATTACTTGAATGGTACTATTTAATTGCGGAAATCCAGCCGTGCAATAGACGTTTAAAACACGTTGCGCTTTTTGTTCAAATAATGTTTGTAACCTTGACATATGGCTATTACTTTAATTTTATTAGTCTTTTATAAACTTCATGTACGTATCTAAATCCTTATCCCCTCTTCCACTCAAACAAACAACTACCACATCTGTTGGCTTTAATCCCATTCTAGGCAATACCGAAAATGCATGTGCAGTTTCCAAAGCAGGAATAATACCTTCAATTTTAGAAATATGAAAAGCTGATTCCAATGCTTCCTCATCCGTTGCACTCATAAACGTACCTCGCTTACTTTCATATAAAAAAGCATGTAAGGGTCCAATACCTGGGTAATCCAATCCGGCGGATATACTATGCGGCTCAACCACTTGCCCATCCTTGGTTTGCATTAAAATACTTTTACTGCCATGTAAAATTCCTGGCGTACCTAACTGCGTAGTTGCAGCACTCATTCCTGAGTATACCCCATGCCCAGCAGCTTCTACCGCAACTAATTCAACAGTAGGCTCATTTAAAAAATGATAAAAAGCGCCTGCAGCATTACTACCTCCACCCACACATGCAACCACATGCGTTGGAAGTTCGGTCCCTGTTTTTTCTTTTAATTGTTTTCGCACTTCTTCACTAATGACACTTTGAAAACGTGCAACCATATCTGGATAAGGATGCGGACCCACAACACTCCCTATAATGTAATGTGTTTCGTTTGGCTCATTAATCCAAGCACGGATTGCTTCATTGGTGGCATCTTTCAATGTTTTACTTCCGCTTTTTGCAGGCACCACTTTAGCCCCTAACATTTTCATTCTAGCAACATTGGGTGCCTGACGTTCTATATCTTTCTCCCCCATATACACAACACATTCCATTCCTTTTAAAGCACACACAGTAGCCGTTGCTACGCCATGTTGACCTGCACCTGTTTCTGCGATAATTTTTGTTTTGCCTAAACGCTGTGCTAAAATAATTTG
>CALPKD020000045.1 GCA_943324055.2 Chitinophaga pinensis | reverse complement strand
GATCAATGGTTCCACCACTATAAGTTAAGACACCAGTAGAGCTCACAGCAGTTACTTTTTTAGCAGCCCCGCCTGTTGTGGTGTCTGCAATATTTATATAATTACCTGTTGAATTAGGTATCACATATAATGGAACAGCCACTGAAGCACCTGTACCATCTAATTTTAAATTTTGTGTATTACCTACTGATCCTTGAGTTGGGTCTGTAGTGTAAGTTGGTTTACCTGCAGGCCATGTAGTTGATAAACTTGCAACTACCAAATCATCTACGTGACGGCCGTTTGCACTACCACCAGTTAAATTAGTTACTGCTTGTCCACCAGCATAATCTTGGTAGTTATCATCCATTTTGCCATACTTCAAACCTTTGCTTGGTTGCATCCACCACATGTCTATTTTCTCGTTAGGGCCATTTGTGTAGTGATTACCACTTGCAGCATTTGACTTATAAGTTGGAATAGTTACTAAACTATCTACTAAACCAGTCTTAACACTCTTTACTAAAGTACCCACCGTAGTATAGTCATTATAAGGAGTAAATACGTGACAGCTCGCATAACAAGTTTGTGTTACAAATTTTGGTGTAGAATTATCGATATTCCACAACATTGCAATTTTGTCCTCACCAAAACCTTCACGAAGCATATTTCCATTTGCATCAAATGTTCTTGAACTTGGCTCTTTCGCCCACAATTTAGTTGTTGGATCAAAATACCAAGGAGCTACTTTTTGACTCTGGTCTTTATCCGCGTATTGTGCTAAAAAGTAAACATACTGATCGTCGTACATCGCTTTTAAAGAGGTAGGAAATTTGTCTCCGATATAACCGGTAAACAAACCGTTACCCGCATCTGGTACACCTGGAGTAAATTCGATTGCACTCGCTGTTGCCCACGCTGCGTCTACCACTCCATCAATAGTGGGTGCTGTTGTTGTCTTCAAAGCCAAAAGCTCCGAAGTGTTTTTTGCTGCAGCAACCGCTACAATTTGATCCGTCTTAGTACAGTACATAAATACCATTACTATAAAAGCAAATAAGGATACGATTTTTAAAATTTTCATAAATTTCAATTTATAGTTAGTGTTAAAATTCCGACCCCAAAGTTGTCTCCAAGTTCCCTTAAAGGATATGACAATCCTCACTAACTAAACTGATTAAGATCACTTATTGAAGTGTATTACTTACTTTTATAGAGTAAAATCAAACGAATGAACCCAGCATTTAACCAATTCAAGAAAACAATCACAAACACGATTGCATTTAAGTTTTTCTTATTGCAAAAACTGCCAGCAGCTTTTTTTGTTGGCTTAAACGTGCACAAGTTTGATGAAAGTCGTTGTACTATTAATGTGCGTTATTCTTGGTTTAGTAAAAACCCTTTTAAATCCATGTACTTTGCAGCACAAGCAATGGCTGCAGAAATGAGTACTGGGCTACTTGCCTTTGGACAAATCTATAAAAGGCATCCTAAAGTGAGTATGCTCGTAGTAAAAATGGAGGTGAACTATATAAAAAAAGGAACTGGGATGTTGTATTTTACTTGCGAAGACGGAGCTGCCATTCAGAATTGTATTGAAACTGCAATAGATAGCAAAGAAGGCCAAACACTAATCTGTAAGTCGATAGGACGAAATGAATCCAATGAGATTGTTGCAGAATTTTATTTTACCTGGAGTTTTAAAGCAAAATAAAAATTACAAAAATGCCCCGATTTGATAAATCGAGGCATTTTTTATTCAACTTAAAACTAACTATTAAAAAGTTTTTGTACCATTAGGCTGATAAGAAAAATGGAAAGTGTAATAACGTTGCTTTGATAACTTATCTGCATCAGATGCGGATGTTAATAGAGTTACTCCTCCTTTATAGTAGTTCATTACTTCAAGTTTTGCATATTTTCCACTAGCAGTTCTAATCACTAATATACGACCTGCTAAGGGGGTGATCAAGCTTGTAAGTTGATCATACACATACCAGCCTTTTCCACTACCAGTAGTAATCGCATAAGTAGCAGTAGCTGAATTGTCTGTTTTAAAAACAGAATCGGTTGAGATTGTTTTTAAATCATCAAATAGTCCTGTAAAAACAAATGCACCTCCTAGACCCACACCACTCGTGCCGCCATTTGTTAAAATTTTGGTTGCTGCAAAAGCTATATCCCATTTTGTACTCGCACTATCGGTATTAGGTACGATCCCATTTTTTTCTAGGCTATAAAAAGTATACTTCCCTGCACTATAGGGCATTCCTGTTGTGGAATTGATCCCTAAGACAGTATCTGCTGATAAATTTCTCACCGTGATTGCGGTCACTGGAACAACAGTAGTTGTATCACTTTTTGAACAAGCAAATAATCCAACACTCAATACTACAACTAAAACGATTTGGTTAAAAAAATTACGCATGGATATTTATTTTTTATTTAAGATTTGATATTTAATAGTTCCAAAAAAGGTTCTGCCTGGCAAATTGGGCAAGTTCAATGCATCTATATAATTGGAGATATTGTCACATCCACCTTGTACACTAAATCCATTTTTAAAGTCCTTACCTATTGAAGTATGTAATGAAATATATCCACTGGCAAAACTGTCTCCATTGTCATACACTTCGTTTCCATTGGTATTATTCACAGCCCATTTGCTTCTGTACAATGCTCTTATATTTACAAAAAAACCATTTGCATGATAGTAGTTGAGCTTTAGTTGAAATTTATGTTTACTATTATTTGGTAACCCAACATACTCACTCAAGCTTAAACGTTTGCTTAAACCATTCGCATCTCTTGTATATACCGTTCCTGCTTTTATTTGTGCTATTTGATCCTTATCTCCTGTTTTCACATACTGATAGCCGCCGCTCACAAATAAGCCATCTGCTAGCTGCTGCTTCGCTTCGATTTCAATACCCGTGGTAAATGCACGACCAATATTTAAATAACTATAAATTTGTGCGCCAGTGACATATGCGCCAACTTGTTGAACTTGGATTAAATTACGAATGTCATTTCTGAATGCTTGTATGCTAATAAATGTTTTATTAGTAGGTTCGTAATCCCAAGACAAATGAATTCCTGTTGAATATTCAGGCTGCAGCACTTTAAGTTGATAAAAATTGTCATACAAAACCCCTATTTGTCCTAGGTCATTTAAAGTACCAATTACTTTTTGCGCTTGTGCAGTTCCAAATACACTATAACCACCCGCAGCAGCATTTGTGAAATCTAAATACAATTGTCTAAAGTCAGGTGCCTTAAAACCTTGACCAACACTTAACTTAAGCTTGTTGGCTTTATTAATTTTATATAATAGGGATCCCTTTGGACTCCATGCCGAAGCGAATGCTGCATTTTGATCAAAACGAATACCTCCGATGATTATGAATTTAGCATTGGGCGTCCATTCCAATTGTGTAAATCCATATTGGATGGAATTTGACTTTCTAACTTTTTCGCTGTCATATCTACTGCTCTTAACACCTTCCCATACTGCACCGCCGCCGATAATGGCAGTAAGTGATTTACCAACCACCCAGTCAGTTTGATTTTCGATGCGCTTAAACAAATGATTCAATACATCCGTATAAGGGGCGCCCGAAAGGGTCAATAAATTTTGTATTGAATTATACTCAGTCAAATAGGACCTAAAACTTGTTTTTACTGTATTTGAAAAACGATGATTCAGCGATGCGGAAAGATTATAATCTGTGTTATGCTCCTTTCCGTTTGAATGAATTGTAGTGCCTCCGTTGGTTACAGAGATATCACTTTTAATTTGCTCGTCGGTATATCTTCCGCCAACTACTAAGTTTGTAGTATTAGAGATATTATATTTAAACTGTTGATTTATGTTAAAACGCTCAATAGGTGTAGTTACTCGACTTGCACTATTTGGACGAATACTATATCCGTCTGTTGCATAATAATTATAATATCCTTGATAAAAAAATTGCTTAGACGTCAACGCTGTATTAACACTTGCATCTTTGGTATCATAAGTACCATATCGCAAAGATGCTTGAAGGGGAATTTTTGAACTCGCATCGGTAATAATATTAATCACACCAGCCATTGCTTCACTACCATATAAACTTGAAGATGGCCCTTTTACAATTTCTATTTTTTTTACATTGCCTAGTGCTATTCTGTTTAGATCTAAAACCCCGGCTGTTCTACCTACTAGCGGTTCCCCATTAATTAATATAATAGTGTAATCTGGATTAAGTCCTTGCAATTGAACGCCTGCACCAAACCCACTTGTCATTGTCAAACCTGGCTGCTCTTTTAATATATCAGTTAAACGCAATGAACCGGTTTGTTGTATTTGCTTCGCGTTCACGATTGTTACAGGTACTGTAACATTACTTAATTTGCGTTCAGATCTTGTCGCAGTTACGACAACGCTATCCCCATCCATTGCAATGGTATCCTTCACTACCTTGATTTGAGCTAGCAAAGCGCCAGGCAGAATACACAATAAATAGAGTATGCTTTTTTTCATGAGAGCACAAAGCTCTTATAATGAAACTAAGTTTATTTACACATGTGAGACAAATTCACTTATTCAATTCATAATTTGACAAAGCCATGACAATAACCATCGTTATTTTAAATTAACTGATATTGGTCATATAAAAAATAACGTTTTAATTCTTTTCTAGAATCCGAATGATGGATTTTATCTCTGTACTTGTAATAAAATATTCAAAAAACCTTTTATCATCTTCTTTTCTAACACTCCCAATTAATGGTATTGATTCCTGAGTGATAAATTGATATTTGTCATTAATAGCGTTAATGATATCACTTCTAACCTTTTTTTGTAATCCAATATTTTTGTCTTTAATGCCTAACACATGGTTTATTTGGGAAATTTCAACCTTTTTGTCTCTATTATCTGCGGCTAATAATAAATTAATAAGTGCTATTTCAGTACCTGCAAATGCTTGATTAAGTGATTTATTTTTAAGTAGCTTGATTTGAGATTGTTCAATTTTTCGCTTAACACCTCTTTGTATAAAGTAAATAGTAAATATAAATATTAGGACTAATACGATTACTACAACTATGTAAATGTCATAACTTGTGTCTCTTGACCAAATTGGGAAATTCAATAATTCAAAATCGTTCAATGAAAAAGGAATTAAATTAAATGAGGCATTATTATTAGCATAAGAATAAATCATCCCTTTATAAAAAAACATATTAGGCATATCCACTCTTCTTATCATGAACTGATTAAAGTCAGATTTTTTTGAGCGATAAATTTTATTGTCTATAAAATTAAAGTAATAAACTTCGTCGTGTATCACATGTAATAACCCACTATCCATCGGTAAAAGATAGGAAGCTGGCGTATCGTCTTTGTCAAATAATAGGTGAGCCTCAGCGGATAGCATACCTAATTTGATCCATTTTCTTGTATTTAGGTCTAAATAATAGCTTTGGTATTTATCTGCAATTGGCAAATCCCCGCCACCAATAATACCCGCATTCATCTTTTTTTGAAACGGCAGATACAATTTTCCCTCTTTTTTAGAAAACCAATTTAATCCGCCCGAAAAAAGTTCCTTATCTGTGGGAATAATGTCCCATTCCTTATCAATAAAACTAAACTTTCGAATATGACCATTTGACTTCCAAAAACCATATCCTCCATAACTATATAATTGGCCGTGATAGGCGAAGTCTAACGCATTGATATTATAATTTATATTAATAGTGTTATCGATACGAGAAAAAGTGGCAATACTATCTGCCCAACTAGTCATCTTGTACAAGAATCCTGTTTGTTCAATATGTATATAAATATTCCCCTCGTCCTTAAGTAACTCTTGTTGATTAGGTGCAAAAAGGGTTCCTCCTGTAGGAATCATTTTAGTCTCATTCGAATGAATAATTGATGTATTCAAGTCTTTGAGCTCAATCAATTTACTCAAAAATGGATTTATTTTTACATAATAAACCGAATCAAGCCCTCGTTCATGTGCCTTTAATTGCGAAAATCCAACAAAAAAGAAGAATATTATCGAGCAGGTTATTTGTTTACAACTCATTGAAAATCAATTTAATAATAGGAAAGTAACTAGTTAATATCTATAGGATTGATAATAAAAATAAGAAATAACCTATTACGAAACTCAATTCGTAACATAATTACATAGTTATTTTACTATTAATTAGCAAATTGTATCAGCTTTTGGGGGAAAGCTACTGATTTATAAAAGGGAAGCAGTTTACTGCTTCCCTTTTTGTTTTGCGCCCAGATTGTTTTTTCTTCCTAAACTGGTTTCTATGGGTTAGTGCATTTTATCATTAATGCCTCCCTACTTTATCAGCTTTCTCTGATTCAAAGTAATAATATATAAAAATAATTTAATGTCTTTGCTGTATTTCCTAATTGTTAAGGAAAAATAATTCAAAGGCCATATAATACATAAAATGCTGAAAATCAACAGCTATTGTTTTCATAACAATTTGGTAATATTCGATATGAGTGATTCACTGACTAATTCAGGAAATTTGTGACCTATTCAAAAACATCAATTATTTTTTATGGACATCAATTCAATCATGAAGATTTTCTTGCCAAAAGATCGAGTATTTTTTCAACTATTTGAGGAAGTAGCTGAGCACGTTTACGAAATGGGCGTAAAGCTTAAAGAAATGGTAAATGAACCTGACGCTGACGTTAGAGCAAGCATTTTAGCACAAATCGAAAATCTAGAACATACAAATGATGATTTGACACACACCATTTTTACAGAATTAGGTAGAAATTTTATCACTCCATTTGATAGAGAAGATATTCACTACTTAGCCACTTCTTTAGATGATATCGCTGACTATATATATGCCTCTGCTAAAAAAATTAATTTTTATAAAGTAAACCCGAACGATACAGGAATACATAAGTTGGCAGAATTGATATTACAAGGAACGCAAGAAACTAAAAAAGCAGTCATGGGTTTACGTAATATGAAAAATATTAAGGAGATGACCGAAGCAATGATTAAGGTAAATAGTATCGAAAATCAAGCAGATGATGTATTTGATATGAGCATTGAAAAACTATTCGAGCAAGAAAATGATTTCAAAGAAGTAATCAAGAAAAGAGAAATTTATCAAGTACTTGAAATAGCTACTGACAAAATTGAGGACGTTTCAAACGTAATCGAATCTATCATCATCAAGTACGCTTAATTTAATTCAAGATGACATTATTAATTATTATTATAGCCCTTGCACTGGTTTTTGATTATATCAATGGATTTCATGACGCGGCTAACTCTATTGCTACCGTTGTGTCTACAAAGGTATTAACACCATTACAAGCGGTTTTATGGGCAGCCCTTTTTAACTCGGTAGCCTATTGGATATTTAAAGATCATGCGGTTGCCAATTCGATCAGCAAAACCGTATATAAAGAATTTATCACGTTACCAGTTATTTTTTCAGGTTTGATTGCTGCTATTTTTTGGAACTTACTTACTTGGTGGTACGGTATCCCTTCGTCTTCCTCTCATACATTGATTGGTGGGTTTGCAGGAGCTGCAATTGCACACGCCTTAATGATAAAGGGCATTGATTTCCCTTGGGCTAAAATAGTAGATGCGGACACCATCATGAAAACAGTTTTATTTATTTT
>CALPKD020000044.1 GCA_943324055.2 Chitinophaga pinensis | reverse complement strand
TTTTAAAAAACTTTTTGGAGTTAGACGAGTACGATGTAACATTGGAAAGAGATGGTCGTTTAGGACTCGCTGCATTTCAACGTGAAAAGTTTGACCTCTGTTTATTAGATGTCATGATGCCGCATGTAGACGGATTCACACTAGCTGAAGAGATAAGAGACATTGATCCAGACGTGCCCTTGTTTTTTTTGAGTGCTAAAACATTGAAAGAAGATATTATACATGGCTATAAATTAGGTGCAGATGATTATATCACCAAACCCTTTGATAGCGAGGTTTTAATGCTAAAGATAAAAGCAATTATCAAGCGCAACGAAGAGGATAATAAAATTAGTGATAACCTAGAATACGATTTAGGTCAATATCATTTTAATCCAAAACTAAGAGAGCTTAAAATTGCAGATAACACACAAGTACTTTCTCCAAAGGAAAATGAATTATTAAAAATGTTAGCTGAACATAAAAATGATTTATTGACAAGAGAAAAAGCACTTAAAAAAATATGGGGTAGTGATACCTACTTCAATGGCAGAAGCATGGATGTATATATCGCTAAATTAAGAAAATACTTAAAGGAAGATACCGGTATTGAAATTGTAAACATTCATGGTAATGGTTTCAGATTAGTGGTTCATTAGTATCAATAAAAATACTTACCTAAAAAGGTCCCGACAATATTCAATTGTCGGGACCTTTTTTATGATGTCAAATTTGTTATTATCTAAACAATTCAGGGTTCTCTAAGCTACCCCGGTCTCTTTTTTTACCCAAGTGCTCGTAGGCCTTATGAGTAACCTCTCTCCCACGAGGTGTTCTTTGCAAAAAGCCTTCTTGGATTAAGAAGGGCTCATATACTTCCTCAATGGTACCTGACTCTTCCCCAACGGCAGTTGCAATAGTACTAATCCCTACGGGACCCCCTTTAAACTTTTCAATGATAGCGAGTAAGATTCGGTTATCCATTTCATCTAACCCATGCTCATCCACATTCAATGCCTTTAAAGCGTGCTTGGTAATTCCTATATCCACCGTTCCGTCATTCAATACTTGTGCAAAATCACGTACCCTTCGGAGTAGGCCATTTGCAATACGAGGCGTACCTCTGCTTCGTCTAGATATTTCACCAGCCGCTTCGCTATTGATTCTGACATCTAATATACCTGCACTTCGTGTGATAATTTTTTCGATTACACTCGCAGGATAATATTCTAGTCTAGCCTTTATACCAAATCTAGAAAGTAAAGGGGCCGTCAATAATCCACTTCTTGTAGTTGCCCCAACTAGTGTAAATGGGTTTAAGTTGATCTGAATACTTCTTGCATTGGGACCACTATCAATCATGATATCGATCTTATAGTCTTCCATTGCTGAATATAAATACTCCTCCACCACTGTGCTCAACCGATGTATCTCATCAATAAATAGAACATCGTTCGGCTCTAAACTAGTTAATAGGCCTGCCAAGTCACCTGGCTTCTCGATTACAGGACCTGAAGTTTCTTTAATCTGAACCCCCATTTCATTGGCAACGATTCTACTCAAAGTAGTTTTACCTAAACCCGGAGGTCCATGAAATAAAATATGGTCCAATGCCTCCCCACGCATTTTTGCAGCCTTTATAAAAATGTTGATGTTTTCAATAAGCTGTGGCTGCCCTGTAAAAGCATCCATTTCGGTTGGACGAATACTATTTTCAAATTCTCTGTCAGGAGGATTCGCATTATTCACAGCACTATCTAAATTCAGGTTGGACATTCAATTATATTATTACCATCATTATTTAGCAGCCACGTAAGGCTTCTCTAATAAATGCTGATAGATGAATTTGTTTTTTAATTCAGTAAAATGTTTTCCTTTTGCACCACCCCATCCGTGACGTCCACCTGGGTAAAGTGTAAATTCCACATCCTTATTGTTATCTTCTAATGCGCTAAGTAATTGAATAGAGTTTTGCATATGCACATTGTCATCTGAGGTACCGTGTACCAATTGTAAAACCCCTTTAAAATCCTTTATATAAGTCATTACATTACTAGACTTGTATCCTTCTGGATTTTCTTTTTGCGTATCCATAAATCGCTCCGTGTAATGAGAATCATATAAATCCCATGACGTCACACTACCGCCAGCCATTGCATGTGTAAAAACAGATCCACCATAGGTAAGCGCATAACAACTCATGTAGCCACCATAACTAAATCCAGTAATTGCAATTCTTTTAGGATCTGCACTTCCATTGGCAATAAACCATTTAGCCATTGTCATATAATCTTGCATTTCCCAATACCCTAAATTACGGTACATATAGTTAACCCCTTCCTTCCCAAAATGTCCGCTGGCTCTATGATCAAATGCAACTTGAATTAAACCTTCTTTTGCAAAATTTTCTTTTCCAGCTGGATTGCTCCATGTATCCATTACCGTTCCTGCATTAGGTCCACCATAAATACTCACCAACATGGGATACTTTTTATTAGGATCCATATTTTTAGGCCATGTTACCAATGCTGGTAGTTCATACAATCCATCAGCACTTTTGATACGAATCAATTCAGTCTTTGCATAAGATGCTGGTTTAAAACTAGAATCTACTGCCACCCCTAATACATCAATTAACTTAGTCTTCACATCCACCACTCCAATTGTGGTAGGAGTTGTTACATTACTATACACGGATACAAAGTGTTTTGCATCAGGCGCTAAATAAACTTGTGCATTATGAAATTCACCAGCCGACAAGCGACGTAAATTTTTACCATCAAACCCAACTGCATAAAAATCAGCTCTCGCAGTATTCTCTATACCTCTTGCTGTAAAATAAATCGTCTTTGCTTTTTCATCAATCAATTTAATGCCTGTTACTGCATACTTCCCAGTTGTAATTGCATTTTGCAATTGACCATTCATTTGATACAAGTACAAATGATTCCATCCAGATGCATCAGACTGCGCTATGTATCCTTTATTGTTTGCCAAAAAATTGATACGACCACCCAATCTGTCTTCTAGGTCAATCCAAGTTTTTTGGTATTCTTTATATACTTCCTTTTTTGCACCAGTACTTGGATCTAATTCATACACTTTCAAATTATTTTGACCACGATCCATCCAGGAAAGCCACATGGTATTATTATTTGGATTCCAAATAGGCCACCCAAAATACTGATCGTCTTGATCATTAAAATCAGACCAAGTGATAGCACCACCGGTTGGAGCAACCCATCCAATCTTTACAGTAGGGTTAGGGTCTCCTACTTTAGGATATCTCGTTTCTTCGATAAAGCCGTGCTGCCCTTCACTATTGTAAATAGGGAACATAGGGACATTGCGCTCATCAAAACGCATAAACGAAATGTATTTACTGTCAGGACTCCACCAAAAAGCACGATACCTAGTTGCGCGACCAAAAATTTCTTCAAAATACACCCAACTCGCATACCCATTTAAAATTCCTTTTGTGGACTCATTCGTAATAGCGATTTCTTTTTTATCCGCTAGGCTAATTGTATACAAATTATTGTTTTTTGTATACCCTACAAAATTTCCATCTGGAGAAAGGGTTGGATTTTTTTCTTCGTCTGTATCAAAAGTTAATTGCGTTTCTACTCCGCTCACTTTTAAAAAAATATTCGCATTTTTAACTTCTACCGATTTTTCAGCAACAGCTAATTCCGGAGCAGCACTATACTGCTTAGTAGCAATATTGTATAAATAGTCTTTTGCAGTTTTTTCGTTGTTCAACTTGGCATTTACAACCATTTGACTATTATCCACCCATCGAACAAATCGTGGGAGATTATTTTGATACATCTGGGCATTACTTACTAAAAATGTAAAGCATAAACCAACAAAGCCGGCAATTGTTTTTTTCATTTGATTGTTTTTCAAAATGTTTAAATAACGATATTGATCATTTTTCCTTTTACGAATATGAGTTTTTTTATCGGTTTATCCTCAACCCACTTTTGCACAAGGGCATTGCCCAATACGATCTGATTCACATCTGCTTCGGTAGCGTCTAATGCAATTGCAATATTGGTCCTCACCTTTCCATTGATACTTACTGGATATTCCTTACTTGTTTCCATTACATATTGAGCATCAAATACGGGATAGTCGGCATCCACCACGAGTCCATCATTGCCTAATACCTGCCAAAGTTCCTCCGCAAAATGAGGCGCATAAGGGGTTAGTAAAACCAGGACCTGGGAAAGAATACTTTTCTTATAACAACCCGCATCATGCAACTCGTTTATACAAATCATAAAGCCACTTACTGCCGTATTAAAACTATGTCGTTCCGTGTCTTCTTCAATTTTCTTAATCGCCTTATGTAATATTTTCAATTCTTCATTAGTAGGCGCTTCGTCTACCCAGATCTTCCCCTTTATTTCATCAAAGAATAAGCGCCAGCATTTTTTTAAGAAACGGTGGACTCCTTCAATTCCTTTTGTATCCCACGGTTTACTTTGCTCTACTGGCCCAAGAAACATTTCATACATTCTAAATGTATCCGCACCATATCTGTTTACCAAATCATCTGGATTGACTGTATTGAATTTTGACTTAGACATTTTCTCCACCTCCACGCCACAAACATATTTTCCGTCTTCTAAAATAAACTCCGCTTTTGCATAATCAGGTTTCCACTTTTTAAACGCTTCAGTATCCAATATTACGCCATCCACCATATTTACATCCACGTGCAATTGATCTACTTCCTGCTCCCCCACTAAACCTGCAGAGATAAAAGTATGCGTGCCTCGTTTACGATATACAAAACGGGAACTTCCTTGAATCATACCTTGGTTCAATAATTTTTTAAAGGGCTCATCAAATCCAATATGTCCTAAATCAAACAAAACCTTGGTCCACATTCGGCTATACAACAAATGGCCTACCGCATGCTCTGTTCCTCCAATATATAAATCTACCTGTCCCCAATAATCACTTGCTTGTTTACTACAAAATTCAGTTTCATTTTTAGGATCCATATAACGGATAAAATACCAGCTACTTCCTGCAAATCCAGGCATCGTATTGGTTTCATAATGCTCTTGTTTCCAAGATGCTATATTTGCCAATGGGCCTTCCCCATCTGGACCTGGACCATAATTTTCAACGGTTGGTAAAATCAAAGGCAATTCACTTTCTTTTAAAGGATACGCAATGCCATTCATCCATTTTATTGGGAATGGCTCTCCCCAATAACGTTGTCTGCTGAATGCAGCATCCCGCATTCTATAATTCACTTTAGCTTGACCAATACCCATCGCAACCAACTTGGCATTCACAATGCCGATTGCTTCTTTTTGAACGATGCCATTTAAAAAATCACTATTGGTCAACTTGGCTTCTTTGGTTGAATTTGCATCCACTCCATTAAAGGCATCGCCTATAATATTGGTGATTGGAATATTAAAATGTTTTGCAAATTTAAGGTCTCGGTCATCCCCACATGGCACAGCCATAATTGCACCGGTACCATATCCTGCTAATACATATTCCGAAATCCAAATAGGCACTAATTTTTGATTAAACGGGTTGATCACATACGCTCCTGTAAAACAGCCTGTGATTTTCTTTTCAGCGATACGCTCTCTTTCACTTCTGCTTTTTACATAAGCGATATATTCAGCCACCGCAACCTTATGTGTATCGGGTGTAATACTTTCAATCAAAGCATGCTCAGGCGCCACCACCATAAAGTCAACACCAAAAACGGTGTCTGGTCTTGTAGTATATACTTTTAAGCTTGCAGGATAATTGCTTATTGCAAAATCAATCTCCGCACCATAACTCTTGCCAATCCAATTTGACTGCATTTCCTTCATTGCATCACTAAACTGAATCGTTTCTAACCCTGACAGTAATCTATCCGCATATTCTGTAATGCGCAAATACCATTGACGTAATTTTTTCTTTTCAACTGGATGCCCCCCTCTTTCACTAAAACCGTTGATCACTTCGTCATTCGCCAATACCGTTCCCAAAGCTTCACACCAATTCACTTCCCCAAAGCCACAAAAAGCCAATCGATAATTCATTAATATAGTTTGCTGCTCTTTTGCCGTGTACCCCTTCCAATCTGCAGCAGTAAATTGCAATTTACTATCTCCAGGACAGACATGTTGCGCATTACCCGCTGTCTCAAAAACCGTGATTAAAGCATCTATATTCGTTGCCTTGTTTAAAGTTCTATCAAAATAACTATTAAACAATTGTAAAAAAATCCATTGAGTCCATTTGTAGTAGCTAGCATCACAAGTTCTCACCTCTCTATCCCAGTCATAACAAAATCCAATATTGTCCAATTGATTTCTAAAATTTTGGATATTGTCATGCGTGCATTTTGCAGGATGTACGCCATGTTCGATTGCAAATTGTTCAGCAGGAAGGCCAAAGGCATCATACCCCATTGGATGTAAAACATTAAAACCCTTAAGCCTTTTATACCGGCTATAAATATCGGATGCGATATACCCTAATGGGTGACCAACATGCAAACCCGCTCCACTTGGATAAGGAAACATATCCAGCACATAGCACTTTGGCTTTGTGCTTTCATTGCTTACTTTATAAGCTTTCCTTTCCTTCCAAATTGCTTGCCATTTTTGTTCTATGGCCCTGAATTGATACTCCATTATAAAAACATTTCTTGGTTTAAGGGGGTCAAAATCATCATTTCCTTAACGAAAAGCTAAAAGGACCTTATTGAGGTAAAAAATGTGTGATTTGAGCCTCTGCAAATGTAAGCCATTAGCGTTCAAAACCCTACATTTGCAGAGTGAACAACTAAAATTTAAATGCTATGTCAGCTAATGGATCAGGATCTTTAAAACGCAGTAAACCCAACTACATTTATAGTATTATTGGGGTAGCTATTGTGTTGTTTATTATGTGTATTATGGGTTGGTTATTTTTGAACCTCCACTCCATTGGAGATAATTTTAAAGAAGATATCCGAATTAGTGTTTATTTGAGAACCTCAGACAAAACTAGTATCGGTAAAATTCAACAATTTATTGCAGGTCAAGACTATGCAAAAAATGTCGAATACGTTGACAAAGAGAAGGCGAAACTCATTTGGAACAAGGAAAACAATGAGGACTGGGCAAAAATATTAGACTTCAACCCCCTTCCCGAAAGTGTCGATTTTTTCGCAAAGGCTGATTATGTAAACACAGACAGTCTTACAAAAATCTCTGCTGCAATTGAAAATCAATTTAAAACAGAAGTGGCTGATATACAATACCCAAAAAGTTTAGTAACCAACCTAAACGAAAGGGCTACTAAACTTGGATTGATCTTTTTAGTTATGTCAATAATCCTTTGTGTGATAGTAATTATCAGTATCGACAATACCATTCGCTTAGCGATGTTTAGCAATCGTTTTTTAATCAAAACCATGCAAATGGTAGGTGCAACACGAAACTTTATCTCAAAGCCTTTAATGATTCGTGCCTTATTAAATGGATTAATTAGCGCCTTAATTTCGATATGCTTACTCTTTGGTTTAATCCAATGGGCTACCATGCAATTCCCTCAGCTTGGCACACTTCAAAGCTTTGGCAACAATGTATTGCTATTTGGAGGCCTTGTGCTTTTAGGCGTCGGCATTTCGGTTTTTAGTACCTACCGAAGTGTTTTAAAATATTTGAAAATGAAATTAGATGAATTGTACTAAT
>CALPKD020000043.1 GCA_943324055.2 Chitinophaga pinensis | reverse complement strand
TGCAAGTGATCCTGCAGGGAAGTAACCCCAACGCTTATCTGGAGCAAATTTAGACGCACCGTCGGCTCTTACATTCACTGACAATAAATACTTATCCATCAAGCCATAATTGATACGACCAAAGAAGGAAAGGTTGGTATACTTAGATTCACTTAATTTAGGATAGCCTGCAGCTGCAATACCCGGAGATACCTGTGCAAATGCATCATTAATTGAAATATTATTTGGCAACAATCTGTATAAAGCACTACTTGATTTAGTATTTAACTCGTAGGTTTCTTCGCCCACTAAGAAATCAAAATCGTGAATTGTTTTGAAATTCTTAACCGAATAAGTTAACACGTTTGAATTTGTTAACGTACGGCGAGCTGTTGTATCTAAACTCGTGATTGGTTTTTTAGATCCTGATATGATTGAATAGGGAGTAATTGAATCACTGAATTTTCTGTCCACAAATTTGCTATTATCATATCCAAAGGTAGACTTGAAAGACAAGTTCTTTGCAATTTGATAAGAAGCACTTAATGTTACGTTAGAAGCGGTTGTTGACTTTTTACGGTATTCCGCATTTGCTAAAGCAATTGGGTTCACCAAGTTTAAACCATTTCCTACGGCTTGATCCGCCAATAAATCGGCATCTTCTATATCTTGATTAGGCGACAAGAATGGTCTGTATTTTACAGCATTACGTAGACGATTATAGGCAGACCCTTTTTCATCAGAAACACCAGCGCCATTCACATCCTGAGATGAGTATCTACTACTCAATCCGAATTTTAATTTTTTAGTGGCTTGGTAATCTAATTTCAAAACAGCCAATTGTCTTTTGTACTTTGAGTTCAACACAACTGCTTTGTCATCGTTCAATGTATAACCAAGATTATAAGTTAATTTATCCGTTCCGCCCATCGCAGAAATGTTTTGTGTTCTTGTTACTCCTGTATTTCCAAAAACTTCGCCTTGCCAATCCAAAGGAGCAAGCATTTGGTAATTTACAAGGGTATCAAAAGTAGTACCAAAGTTTTTTGTAAAAGTGGTACTATCTGTAGAAGAACCTCTTGAACGCTCTGATTGGTATACTACATATTGGTAAGGAGACATCACATTTAACTTTTTAGCTAACTCCTTCACACCTACAAAGGCATTGTAGCTAATTTGCATTTTGCCTCTTTTACCCCCTTTTGTAGTAATTACAATTACACCGTTCGCACCACGCGCACCATAAATAGCAGTTGCAGCGGCATCTTTCAATACGTCAATTGACTGAATGTCCTGAGGTGCAATAGCAGACAAGCCATTTTCAACTTGCACACCATCAACGATATATAAAGGTGAGTTGTCACCTGTGATTGACATACCACCACGCACTCTAATACGGATTGCAGCATCTGGAGAACCTTCGGCTGTCGTAGCAGTAACACCCGCCAAGCGACCATTCAAAGCCTCAGCAGCATTATTAATAGGTATGTCACGTAGGTCTTTTGCGCTCACCGAAGAAACAGAAGCAAGGACATCCTTACGTCTAACTGTTTGGTAACCGATTACGACCACATCATCTAAACTTGCATTAGACTTCTCCATCTTAACTATAAGTGAAGTAGTGCTTGCGTTAACGATACGCTCCTCGGATTTGTACCCTACATAACTAAACGTAAAAGTCGCGCTAGTGGCAGCAACATTAATTTGGAAAGTTCCGTCTGTTTTTGTTTGAGTACCTTTTGAAAGTCCTTTGACAAGTATGGTTACACCAGTTAATGGTGTTCCATTTTCATCTGTAACTGTACCAGTTACAGCTTTGTTTTGTGCCCAAGCTCCTAGCATTAGGATAGACACGAAAAACGTTAATACGATTTTTCTCATAGTAGCAGAATGAATTTAAGCAATCATTGACCCATAGGGCCTTAAAATAATACTCACAAGTCTATTCATATTAGCGTGAATTTTAATTCGCAAAGCGTTATTTATTTACGCAAACGATACCGGCATGCTACCTAATACTGCAATTTTTGTCACAGATAAAAGGGCAAATTTGATATAAAAAGGACGAAATGGACTAAAATGCTATGATAATAGGAAGGTTTCATGCATTTCGGGGGTAAAAACCTCCTTAAAACCCTTGTTGCGCAAACGTTCAGCAAAATGATCTTGTACCTCAGGTTCACCATGGACTACAAAAACCTGTTTTACTAAATCTGGAGTTTGGCAAGCCAAAAATTGAGTTAGGTCCTCATAGTCTCCGTGCGCACTCATGCTTCTGATAGAACCAATCGTTGCTTTCACTGGATACATGTCCCCATAAATACGTACTTCCTTTTGACCATTCATTAAGCGGCCTCCTAGAGAATGGGGTTCGCAATAACCAACCAATAAAATAGTGTTTTTACTTTTTTCGATATTGTTCTTAACATGATGCTTGACACGACCCGCATCCGCCATGCCTGATGCGGAGATAATTACTTTAGGATGTAAGTCCTCATTCAATGCTTTACTTTCCTCCACCGATTTTATATAACGAAGTCCTTCAAAATCAAATGGATCATCATCCACTTCGAGTATTGCTTGAATTTTTTTATTGAAATACTTTGGGAAAGATTTTAAAACCTCTGTTGCTTCGATACTTAATGGGCTATCGACATAAACTGGAATATGAGGTAACCTTCTTTCAAGCGATAATTGATTCAACTCAAATAAAATTTCTTGAGTACGGCCAACGCTAAATGCAGGAATGATTAAGTTTCCCTTATTTTGAACACAAGTAGTTTCAATCCATTTTAATAAATCGTCTGGAGTGGAATGCACTAGGTCATGTAGTTTGTCACCGTATGTGCTTTCGATGATAATATAATCCGCTGCTGGAAAATTTGCTGGAGATCGTAAGATTAAATCCCGATATCTACCCACATCTCCACTAAAAGTAAGTGTACTTAGCTCAGCTCCCTCTTGTATACGTAAATTAACAACCGCGCTTCCAATAATATGCCCCGCTTCCGTATACAATAATTCAACACTTGATGAAATTTTAGTGGGCACATTGTACTCGACTACGGTTAACAACGGTATCACTAAATTCACGTCATCCAATGTATAAAGCGCTTCTACCGGAGGCAAACCCTGTTTTGCTCTTCGCTTATTAATATACTTTGTGTCATCCCTTTGTATCATTGCAGAGTCAGCTAACAAAATCTCTGTTAAGGCTTTTGTGCCTGGCGTGCAATAAATTTTTCCATCAAAACCCTCTTTAGCTAACTTAGGAAGTAAGCCTGAATGATCAATATGTGCGTGCGATAAAATTACATAATTTACCGTTTTTGCATCAAAGCCAAATTTTGCATTCAATGCATCCGAATCCCTTCCCATTCCCTGAAACAGTCCGCAGTCTAATAAAAAATTTTCTCCGCTTTTTAATTGAACTAAATGCTTAGAACCGGTAACCGTTCTAGCAGCGCCATGGAAGCTAATTTTCATGTGATTGTTTTAGTACTACTAAGTTAACCTATAATGCAATGGCTGCAACCAAATAGTCGGCTATTAAAATTAATATACAACTTACTACAACCGACAAAGTGCCGGCCTTACCAATTTCTAATGCACCTCCTTTTACATAATAACCAAAGTAAGCAGGAATACTACTTATAATAAATGCGAAAATATATGCTTTGTATAATGCGATTACAATGTTGTGCACATCCAAGCCCTTTCGGATGCCAGCTATAAAAACTTCAGGAGCTATGATGCCTGACCAGCCACCAACCATATATCCACCCCATATACCTAGCACAGCAGAGAGTCCAATAAGTACTGGGACCATTGTCAATGCACCTAAAATTTTTGGAAGGATTAAATAGTTTTTTGTGTTGATCCCCATGATCTCTAATGCATCAATTTGCTCACTAATACGCATATTGCCTAATTCACTTGCTATCTTACTACCCACTACCCCTGCTAAAACAATACTTAATACGGTAGGGGCAAATTCCAAAATAATACTATCGCGCACAATTTGGCCAATGGTCGAAATGGGCACTAAGGGGTTTGTTAATTGATAAGCTGTTTGGACGGTTGTTACTGCTCCTAGAAACAAGGAAATGATGACCACAATAGGCAATGAACCTATTCCAATATCAACACACTGTTTGATGTATTCCTTCCAAAACATTTTTCTGTTCTCTGTTGCAGAGTTCATGCCCTTTAGCATTAAAAGGTATTTTCCAAAATGTGTGAAAAGGTCCATGCTACGAAGTTAACTTATTTCTTTCTTTTTTTCATTCTCTTCCACCAACTTGTTCTTTGTACTTCGGTGTCGGTGTCGATCCTTGTTTTTAATTGCGCATCTACCACTGCAACGGTAGCCATGTTAATTATATTACGCACGCTAGAGCCTAACTGTAATACGTTTACTGGCTTCTTTAATCCCAATAAAATAGGACCCACTACATCTATCCCGCCTACTTCTTTCAATAGATGATATGCGATATTGCCAGCAGTTAAGTTTGGAAAAATTAACACATTCACATCTGCATCTACTAAGTCGCTGAATGGGTAATTTTCTTTTAGAATTTCTTTATTAAAAGCCAACATGCCTTGCATTTCTCCGTCTACAATCAAGGAAGGATTTCGCTGCTTAACAATTCTTGTTGCTTCGGCTACCATTCTAGCTTCTGGGGTATCACTACTTCCAAAATTACTATAGCTTAACATGGCCACTTTAGGTTCGATATTAAAGTTGCGCACTTCTTTTGCAACCAATAAAGTTATGTCTGCTAATTCTTCTGCATTTGGACTAATATTTACGGTGGTATCTGCTAAAAATAAAGGGCCTTTTTTAGTAAGCAAAATATACATGCCGGCGATTTTTTTCACACCCTCGTCGGTTCCTATAATTTGCAATGCAGGCTTTATGCCATCTGCATAGTTTCTTGTCAAACCAGACAACATTGCATCTGCTTCCCCCGTCTCCACCATCATAGATCCAAAATAATTTTGAGTACGCATCAACTTTAAACTCTCATATTTATTTACACCCTTACGTTGTCTTTTTTGGAATAATAAAGACCCAAAAAATTCACGCTTAGCTTCCATCTCATCACTTCTTACATCAATAATTGGCAAGTCTGTGATATCAATATTATTAGCTGCGGCAATGTTCTTGATACGCACTTCATTACCCAATAAAATTGGATAAGCAATACCATCATCATAAACAATACTTGCTGCTTTTAAAATTTTAATGTTTTCAGCATCGGCAAAAACCAAACGTTTTGGATCGCGTCTTGCCTTATTACTAATCAATCTTAATAATTGATTGTCTAAGCCCAAACGCTTATTTAATTGTAAAACATATTCATCCCAATTTGCAATTTTTTGTTGCGCTACACCCGATGCAAGTGCTGCTTTTGCAACGGCAGGCGCTAGCGTGCTTAACAATCTTGGATCCAATGGTTTTGGAATTATATAATCTGTACCAAAACATAAGTTTTGTTGATTGTATGCCATGTTCACCATATCTGGCACTGCTGTTTTAGCTAATTCCGCCAAAGCTTTTACAGCGGCCAATTTCATTTCCTCGTTGATTGATTTTGCACGCACATCTAATGCACCTCTAAATATATATGGAAACCCTAGTACATTATTTACTTGGTTAGGATAATCAGAACGGCCAGTTGCCATAATGATATCTTTTCTAACTGAAGTGGCTGTATCGTAATCAATTTCAGGATCCGGATTTGCCAATGCAAATACAATCGGATTTTTTGGCATACTAGCCACCATTTCTCCTGAAACAATATTGCCTGCGCTTAGGCCTAAAAACACATCCGCTGTCTTAAATGCTTGCGTCAAGGTAACCGTACTCGATTTTACTGCAAATGGTACACGGTCGGGACCTAAATCCGTTCTTCCTTGATGCAATACACCGTCCTTGTCGAACAAAGTAAAGTTTTCATACTTGGCACCTAATGCAATATATAATTTAATACAAGCCATTGCTGCAGCGCCTGCGCCACTTACAACAAATTTTGCTTTTTCGATTTTTTTCTTTTGTAATTCAAGTGCATTCAATAATGCAGCACTACTAATTATGGCCGTTCCGTGTTGATCGTCGTGCATCACCGGAATATTCATTATCTCCTTTAGCTTTTGCTCAATATAAAAACACTCAGGTGCTTTTATATCTTCTAAATTAATCCCTCCAAATGTAGGTTCTAAAGATTTTACAATTGCTACAAATTTATCAGGATCTGTTTCGTTTATCTCAATATCAAAAACGTCAATGTCCGCAAATATTTTAAACAATACCGCCTTCCCTTCCATTACAGGCTTACTCGCTTCTGGTCCAATATTCCCTAGGCCTAAAACTGCAGTTCCATTTGTTATAACTCCTACCAGGTTTCCCTTAGCGGTGTACTTATAAACGTCAGCTGGGTTGTTTTGAATTTCGGTACATGGAATTGCAACACCAGGGCTATATGCTAAAGAAAGATCTTTTTGCGTTTTTGCTTCCTTTGTTGGTACTACTTCAATCTTACCAGGTCTTCCACCGGCATGATATTCAAGCGCTTGTTCTTTTCTAAGGTTCTCTTTTGTAGACATTCAATAAATTTAAAACAAATGTTAGTTTCTAGCCGCCCAAAGCTACTAAATTAATCATAAGTGGTATTATCCCTATTTGGCAAATAAACTAGTGCCCAACCAGGCCATCATACCCACTCCATGCTCAATCGCAGCTTCGTCTATATTAAAATGTGGTGTGTGTACATTATGTATTATCCCACCTTCCTCATTTCGTACCCCAAGTCTGAAAAAACAACCAGGAATCACTTGTGAATAGTAGCCAAAATCCTCGGCCCCCATACGCTTTTCAGTTTCTTCGACATTTTCTTTTCCCATGTATTGATCAGCCAATTGCCAAGCAGCTTCGGTGATAACTGGTTCGTTATCGACCGTAGGATAACCTACATCTACTCTAAAGTCAATTTCGGCACCCGTTGCAATTGCCAAACCTTTAGCTTGCTGCATCATTAATTCGTGTGCCTTAAATCTCCACACTTCATCCATTGCTCTGAACGTTCCCATCAATTTAATTTCACTTGGTATTACATTGGTTGTGTTTCCGCCATGTATGGAACAGATAGATAAAACGGAAGGGTTTTGCGGATCCCTATTTCTTGAAATGATGGTTTGCAAACTTGTAATTAATTGAGCAGCTACTAGCACTGTATCCACTGTTTGATGTGGCGTCGCAGCATGCCCGCCTGGACCTTTGATACTTACATATAATTCATCCGCACTTGCCATTACCCTGCCTTTTCTAAAACTTAATTTTCCGTAATTCAACCCTGGATGCACGTGTAACCCAATGATACCTTGTGGTACCGGGTTTTGCAATGCGCCATCGCGTATCATATAACTCGCTCCGCCCGGATTTTTTTCTTCTCCTGGTTGAAATAATAATTTTATCGTTCCTTGGAATTCGTCTTTCAAAGTCCACAAAATTTTTGCAGCACCTAATAAAATAGTAGTGTGTACATCATGTCCACATGCATGCATCACGCCTTGGTTTGTGGATATATAATCTACTTTATTTTCTTCATCAATTGGCAATGCGTCCATATCGGCACGAAGCGCAATAACTCTAGATGTTGGATTTTTCCCTTCTATAATTCCCAATACCCCTGTTGTTGCAATTACGGTAAATGGAATACCTATTTTTGTTAATTGAGCTTGCACAAATTTGCATGTTTCAAATTCCTGATAACTTAATTCAGGATGTGCATGCAAGTGATGCCTAGTAGCAATATTCTCAGCTTG
>CALPKD020000042.1 GCA_943324055.2 Chitinophaga pinensis | reverse complement strand
TTAAGTAGGTAAGCACAGGTGGGATAAAAAACAAACTAATCAAAAATAACGCCATAATATTAATCCCCGATACCCAACCAAATTCTTTTAACAAAGGGCTCTTTGTAAATGCAAACACAAAAAAACCAATTGCACCAGTGATATTACAAAATAAAGTCACAATACCCATTTGACCAACCATTTGAACAATCGCCTTGTCCTTATCGCCAGTGGCTTTATAGGAAGTATGGTATTTATTTAAAAAGTAAATGCAATTTGGAATACCAATCACAACAATTAATGGCGGGATAAGTGCCGTTAACAATGTGATTTTTTGACCTAGTAAAACCATTGTGCCAAAACTCCAAACCACTCCCATGGCAACTACCGCTAAACTTAATAACATAGAAGAGAAAGACCTAAAAAATAATAACAAGGTAATAGCACACAGTAAAAGAGAGCCCAATAAAAACCATACCATTTCCTTTTTAATGCGTTCTGCTAAAACAGTTCTGATATAAGGCAAGCCACTCACGTGTAATTCCAAACGGGTCTCCTTTGTAAACGTTGCAAGCTTTTGCTCTAGTGCATGTATAATACGGGTTCTAGAGGCACTATTAATAGAATCAGGCAAAAAACTGATTGCCATGATGTACGAATTACTCGCTGGGTTATATAGTAAATTCTTATAAAAAGGCAATTGTTCAAACTCAGCTTTATGCGCTAACAAAAGGCTGTCGCTTTGATATGGAGGTGTAAAAATTTTACGTGCTGTAAATTTTGTATCGTTACTATCCTTATAAATATTGTACGAAAAGGGTACACTTAAGACCTCTGTAACTCCTGGTATTTTTTTAATAGACTGATGTAATTCAACCACCCGATTAAATATGGATTTTGAATACATGCTATCTGTCTGAAATCCAACAACCATTGTAGTCCCATCTACCCCAAACTTTTTTACGAACTTTTGATAGATAACAAATTTAGGATTGTCGGCTGGGATCGCTTTTGTAAACTCATAACTCAACTTTATTTGGGAAGCAAAGTATCCCATAACAACGGTTATCAAAACCATCCCAACTAAGCAAGCTACTTTATGCTTTATTATAAATTGCCCTAGGCGATACCACATATTAAAATTGATTTAGCATTAGAGAACCCAAAAATAAGCCATTAACTGTGTCATGATACCAATTACAAATCCAACGATGAGTTCGTTATTCGTATGGTCACTTACTACCATTCTTGCACTCACCACAACCCCTGCAAGGAGAATGGCCAAAAGCACCCAGAATATATTGTCAATAGGATAATAAAAACTTACTAGTATCACCGCCATCATCAAGGCGCTAATAGCCATTGCGTGCAAGCTCACTTTCATGTAGTTGTTTACAATTAATCCAGCACTACTTGAAATAAATACACCAAAGAAAAAAAACTTAAGTGCAATAGGTTGATCTGTAAAGTTTCTACTTAAGTAATACATCCACCAATAAAAAAACATCACAATCACATAAGGAATGATTCTTTCTTTTTGTGTTCTTAAAAAAATACTGGTACTTAGTTTTAAACGCCACATTAAAAAAACTGCAAAAGCAGGTAAAAATGCAGTCCACCAAAAAACACTAAACACTTTTAAATTTAGTTTCCAGTCGGTAATCCCTACAAACTCAAAGGGAATGACAAGAATCAAATAAAGGATAAAATACGTTGGAATAAACAATGGATGAAATACATAAGATATCAAGTGGGCCGCTAATCGAACTGGTTTGGGTTGGGGATTTTCCATGTATTTTATTAATGTGTGCTATAATTCTTTTCTAAGCCTCGCGACTGGTATATTTAATAGCTCCCTATATTTAGCGACAGTTCGTCGGGCAATATTATAGCCTCTTTTTTGTAACTGATCGGTCAGCTCATCGTCGCTCAAAGGCTTATGCTTATCTTCTTGTTGTATAAATTCTTCTAAAATCGCTTTCACTTCCTTGGTACTCACTTCTTCGCCCGAATCAGTGGTAAGGGATTCACTAAAAAAATACTTGAGTAGATACGTGCCGAATTCTGTTTGAACATATTTACTATTGGCCACTCGGCTAACCGTGGAAACGTCTAAATTAATTTTTTCAGCAATATCTTTTAAAATCATAGGCCTCAGCTGAGTGGTGTCACCACTCATGAAAAAAGATTCTTGATGCAATAAAATCGCCCTCATTGTCATTAACAAGGTTTGTTGTCTTTGCTGAATCATTTCAATAAACCACTTTGCAGCGTCTATCTTTTGTTTTATAAAAAATACTGCTTCCTTTTGTGCTTTATCTTGTTTCTGACCTCGCTCATATTCCTTTAGCATTAATTTATAATCATCGCTAATGATTAACGGGGGCGCATTTCGGCTATTTAAAGTAAGTTCTAGTTGATTGTTATTAATCAGTACCGTAAAGTCAGGAATAATATACATCTCCGCTTCGTTGGCATATCCCGTCTCTGCACCCGGCTTTGGATTCAATGCCAATATTTGATGCATCACTTCCTTCATGTCCTTTTCGTCGAGATGTAAGCTTTTTTGAATCTTGTCGTAATGCTTACGTGTAAACTCTTCAAAATATTTTTCGATAATTGTAATTGCTAATTTTCTTTTATCTAACCCTTTCCCACCTGTCTCGTTCAGAACAGATCGTCCATTTAAGGCCTCGTCTGTCGCAGCCTCTGCTTCCCCATCTGATTGCTTTCGTTTTAACTGAAGCAACAAACACTCTTGTAAATTTCTTGCTGCAATTCCAGCCGGATCAAATGTTTGAATCTTATTTAAAATCGTTTCAATTTCTTTCTCTTCCACAATTAAACTTTGCTTAAAAGCCAAGTCATCTGCAATAGATTGCAACGCTCTGCGCAAATACCCATCATCATCTAAGCTTCCTATAATTTGTTCTGCAATTTTATACTCCGTTTCCTCCAAAGCCAACATACTTAACTGATCCATAAGCAATTCGTGTAAACTCATCTCCGCTTTTATAGGAATCACTTTATCATTGTCTAGCTCAGGATAATAATCATCCTTTGTCTTATAATCTGCCACATCCCCATCATCGTCAAACGCATATTCACTCAGCTCCTCATTGCTCATCTCAAATTCATCTACAGGCACTTCCATTTCTTCCTCTTGTAAGCCTTGTAGCAAATCGTCATTCATTTCTTCAGAAGCTTTTTCCATATCTCCCTCCAACAAATCTGCATTCATTTCTAATGCTGGATTTTCCTCTAACTCCTCTTTTACGCGCTGTTCAATTTGGGCACTAGGAATTTGCAACAACTTCATTAGTTGTATTTGTTGTGGCGACAACCTTTGCAATTGCCTTTGTTGAAGTGACTGTCCTAATGACATATTCAGACGCCTTTAAGAAAGTGTTTCTTTTAAAACCGATAAAAATTTAGCACCTTTTTCGTGCACTTGTTCCTCGGTCCAAACTAAACTAATTGCAGTTGAAATACACTCGCTCATAATGACATCGCTTTTTTCAAATGTAGTAGTGCTTAATGCAAGCATTGCTTTTTGTTGTGCGTCATTCATAGGATACAAGCTGCGTGCATTTTTAAGATGATCCCACTTTTTAATATAATGCCAATTATTAGCGAACCAATAAAAATTACCTGGCATAATACCTGCAGCTTTAAAAGCATCTATTACTTTTTCGGCATGTGCTTGACTTGGCAAAAACCAAGTTAAAAAACTATAACTATCTCCTGTTGGATCAGGCACTGTTCTAAATGTAATTTCAGGAACCTGCTCTAAATAAGATCTTAAGATTTGATTGTTCTTTTTTTGCAAAGTCAAAAAATGATCTACTTTTCTTATCTGAGCCAACCCTACCGCGGCATGCAATTCACTGATTCTGAAATTATACCCTAAATAAGGATGTAAATCGGCACCTCTATCTACACCTAAATGGTCGTGACCATGATCCGTAAATGCATCCGCTTTTGTATATACAGCTTCATCATTGGTCATCACCACGCCTCCTTCCCCACAAGTCATTGTTTTTACAAAATCAAAGGAGAATGTACCTGCATGGCCAATAGTTCCTAACTTTTTTCCTTTATACGTTCCGCCAATACTTTGACAAGCATCTTCTAATAATATCAAATGATGTTCATCACAAATTGCCTTTAATGCATCCAAGTCCGCCATGCTTCCGCACATATGTACCGGCATAATACACTTAGTCTTAGGCGTAATAGCAGCCCTCACTGCATCTGGTGCCAATGTTAAAGTGCGGTCAATATCCACTAAAACAGGGATTGCTCCCATACTTAATACAGCTTCAAAGCTTGCAACAAATGTAAAAGCAGGCATAATTACCTCATCTCCTGCCCCAATTCCTACGGCAGCCATTGCTGTGGTTAAAGCAGCTGTCCCGCTTGACGTTAATTGCGCATATTTACTTCCAAACTGGCTGCAAATAGCCTGTTCTAGCTCTTTTGATTTCCAAATACCCTTTCTAGGGCCATCAAAACCATAACGCATTAGTATACCTGTCTCTAGGACATCATTTACTTCTTTTTTTTCTTCTGCTCCAAATAGTTCATAACCTGGCATAAGCTTGATTTTAAGGTGAAACAAAGGTAGTTTAAAAAATGAAAATTGGGGGTTTTTCAGTAATTTGCAGGCCTAAAACACACACACCTAGTTATGGAATACAGCAAATTGATCTCGGTTTCTGGTATGTCAGGATTATTTGAATTATTAACAAGCAAAAGCGATGGCGCTATTGCTAAATCTTTAGATAACGACAGCACACAATTTATTAGCTCAAGAGCACATCAATTCTCTCATTTAGAGAGTATCGAGGTATTCACTACACGCGATAACGTGTTTTTAGCAGAAGTTTTCATCGCTATGGGTAAGTCAAAAGAAGCTTTGCCTAGCGAAAAGGATCCAAAAGCGGTTACTGCTTATTATAAGAAAGTGTTCCCAAATATGGACTTTGAGCGTGTTTATGCAAGCGATATGAAGAAAATGGTAAAATGGTTTGCCCAATTACAAAAACACAATGTAGAACCAACCATCCCAGCTGACGACGAAGTGGAAGCAGCTGACGCGAAGGACTAATTATAAGAGCGAAATAGCATCCTTAAAGAATGCGCACCAAAAGCGATCTTCAAAAAATATAAATTCCTATATAAAAAGCTTACCCAATCAAGGGTAAGCTTTTTTTTATCCTTAAATTGCAATCACATAGATCCCCTCAAAAGTTATTATGATAAAAATTGTAGAGATGAAAAAAATGATACTCGCTGTCCTTATTTGTTTTGTTTTTGTTGCTAATATTCAAGCACAAAGCAGCGCACAAAAAAAATGGGTCAGAAAACAATATGCTTCCTTATCCCTGAACGAAAAGATTGCACAACTTATGGTGATTCGAGCGCATAGTGCATGGGATGCAAAAAAAGTGGATAGCTTAAGCAAGGTGATAAAAAAATACAATGTAGGCGGACTTTGTTTTTTTCAAGGTGGCCCTATTAGAGAAGCCTTACAAACCAACCATTTTCAATCCATTGCAAAAACGCCTTTGTTAATTACCATGGATGCAGAATGGGGAGTGGGTATGCGTTTAGACAGTATTGATATGTTTCCAAGACAACTTTCATTAGGCGCTATTGAATCGTCCAATTTAGTGTACCAAATGGGTGCAGCCATTGCCGCTCAATGTAAAAGACTAGGCATACAAGTAAACTATGCACCAGACATTGATGTAAATAATAATCCAGGCAACCCAGTGATCAACGATCGTAGCTTTGGTCAAAATATTGACAGAGTCATAACACATGGCGTTGCCTACATGAAGGGCATGCAGGATAATGGAGTGATGGCAACAGCAAAACATTTTCCGGGACATGGCGATGTAACGGTTGATTCGCACTTAGAATTACCCGTAATAAATAAAACAAGAGCCCAGTTGGATTCCATGGAATTGATGCCATTCAGGGCTTTAATCGATGCGGGTATTGGATCCGTTATGGTCGCACATTTATCGGTACCAGCAATTGATAACACTCCTAAATTCGCAACATCGCTATCTCCTAAGGCAGTGAATGGTTTATTAAGAAAAGAACTAGGCTTTAAAGGCATTAGCGTTACTGACGCCATAGACATGAAAGCGATTGCAGATAATTTTCCTCAAGGTGAATCTAGTGCGCAATCCTTGATTGCAGGGAATGACATGCTTTGTTTACCAGGCAATATCGATTTATCAATTTCTAAAATCAGATTAGCGATTAAAGAAAGAAGATTAAAGCGAAGAGATATAAAGGAGAAAGTAAAAAAAGTATTGAATGCAAAATATCAATATGGCCTAAACAAAGTGCAAACAATTGACACCACTAATTTACTAGCTGACTTAAATGCTTCTGTAGGGGTATTAAAAGCTGAAATGGCGGCACAGTCCTTGACTTATTTAAGATCCAATGTGTTACCTGATTTACGCGCTAATAAAAAAACTGCTTATATCGCATTAAATGTTGGAGGACCTACTTTGTTAACAAAAGAACTTGCTTCAAAGTATAACGTAACAATATTTTATGTTACTGCTAAGGATAGTAATAACTTAGCTGCAATCAAGAATAGTATTGTAAACTATGATCAAGTTATCGTAGGCTTACACAACTATAGCAGACGACCTGCTAACAATTTTGAGATACCACCTGTCCTTATAAAGTTCTTAAACGAGCCACATCCACAAAATTGGATTCATGTAATTTTAGGCAACCCTTATGCAGTAGGCAATTTTAAAAATATACAGAATATTTTATTCGCTTACGAGGACAACGAGTACACTCAAAAAGCAGTATTAAACTGGATGTCAGGCAAAATGCAAGCTACAGGCCAATTACCGGTGTCAGTAAGTGACGAATTACTTTTCAGCAATAGTTACACAACACCATTAAAACCAACCGCACCTGCTGTTATTGAAAATGATAAATTATTAGTGATAGATTCACTCGTTCAAGATGCGATTGCAAAAAAAGCAATTCCAGGATGTCAAGTGTTAGTTGCTAAGAATAATAAAATTGTTTTTAATAAAGCTTATGGACTTACTGCAGGCGAAGGATCTGCCCCTGTAACACTAGACACCTATTATGATTTAGCTTCTGTAACCAAAGTGAGCGCTTCCACAGTTTCTATTATGAAACTAGTAGATGAAGGGAAAGTAGATATTAATAAAACTATTGGCGATTATTTACCATGGGTGATCGGAAATCAAAAGGCACAAATCACTTTAAAGGATTTATTATTACATCAAGCAGGATTATATCCCTACATCAAGTTTTACGAATCCCTTTTAAACAAAGATGGCAGTTTTATAGAAGGACTCGTTACCAATGTTCCAGATAGTAAACATCAAAAGATGATTACGCCCAATAAATACCTACTCAATAGCTGGACAGATACGATTCAACAAAAAATATTAAGAAGTGCCGTCACCACACCTGGAAAATATGTATACAGTGATAATGACTTCATTTTTCTAGGCCAAATTGTAGAGCAGGTAGCTGGCATGTCGTTGAATGAATATGCGACACAAAGTTTTTATAGCCCGATGGGCATGCAATCCACTGGATTTTTACCATTACAAAAAACAAGTATTAATAATATCGCGGCTTCTGAACTTGATAATTATTATAGACATGAATTAATAAGAGGTGCAGTACATGACGAAGGCGCTTCTGTGATGGGTGGGATTGCAGGACATGCAGGTTTATTTAGTAATGCAACGGATTTAGCAAAGCTGTATTTAATGCTACTGAACAAAGGAAATTGGGAAGGAAAGCAATACTTACAAGCAAGCACCATTGAAGCCTTT
>CALPKD020000041.1 GCA_943324055.2 Chitinophaga pinensis | reverse complement strand
CATGGATATGCCTTTTGACGAATTCTTGATGGTATTGGATATTAGAACAGAAGATGCATATAACCAAGGGCACATTAAGGACTCTATTTCTATTCCGTTACTCGAATTTCCTGATCCAGGTAGCATGTCCGAATTAGACGAACATTTTAATATTTATATTATCAGTGAAACAGGCGAAAGCAACTCACTTGCTGCAAGTTTATTAAAGCAACAAGGTATTCACAATATCAGAATAGTTAAGGACGGATGGGAAGCGGTTCAGTTTTTAAAAGAGAGATTTACGATCGAAAAAACCAAGGTAAAACCAAATCCAGATTCACTTTTAGAAGATTAATATTTATTGAACCACTAATTTCCCATGCTTTTGTGCATCAAAAGTATACCGCCATCTTCGATGTGTCCATAAATAATTAGATGGATTCTTTTTAATTTTCTCCTCTAAAGTTTTTACATATTGTACAGTCAATTGTCCATCATTCACATAATTAGGGGAAGTAGTCATTAGTTCAAATTCACTATGATAATACCCGCGCTTCACCCTTTGGAAATGCACAAAAACTTGAGCCGTATTGTTTAACTTAGCTCCTTTTTCAGGTCCTTTTACAAACGGTGTGAGTTGACCAAAAAATGGCACCCAATAGGCAGACATTGGATTACCCGGATTTTGGTCTGCTGCTAAAGCCAATGCGTAAGGCGCTCCTTTTGTATACTTCTGGAAATGTGTTCGAAAATTAGTGGCAGGTATCATAATGCTTCCATACCGAACACGCATCTTTAATATCAGTTTATTAAAATAGGTATTGCTAAGTGGCATGTAAACTCCGATAAATGGATATTTACCGTGTTTGGCAATACCCCAATTCGCAAACTCCCAATTAAAAAAATGTCCAGCCATTATTTGCACACTTTGCCCCGTCTTATATAAATCATTTAATACTTCAATATTAGAACTATATCTTTTTTCAAATGTCTTATCTGAAATAGACAAAAATTTAATGGTTTCTAAAAACGAATCAGTAAGTTGCTCGTAAAAATCATTCGCAATTTTTTTTCGTTCTTCAATTGATTTGTTTGGAAAGGCAATTGCTAAATTCGAATTCACTACGTCTACCCTATATCTTATAACACGCTGCAAAATAAAAGTAATAAAATCACTTATTATGTATAACACACGCCAAGGTAACAAGGAGACCAAATAAAAAATGCTATAAATAATAAAATACATATACTTGTTTTATAATCAATTGCTTATAGAGGATCTATCCAAGCATCGTTCTCTTTTAATAGTTGTATTAATTCATCCACTGCAATTGCACTATCAATATTACGTTTCATGACTTCCTTCCCTTTATACAAGGTGATTTTACCTACCCCACTTCCTACATACCCAAAATCAGCATCTGCCATTTCACCAGGACCATTTACAATACAACCCATAATAGCAATCTTCAACCCTTTTAAATGATTGGTTACCTTTCTGATTTTTGCGGTGGTCTCTTGTAACTCAAATAAAGTCCTTCCACAACTTGGGCAGGAAATATATTCAGTTTTTGAAATTCTAGTTCTTGTTGCTTGTAATATTCCAAAAGCAGTGGCATTTAAAAACTGCTCGATGGATGTATTGTTCACATAGTTTCGACCTGAAACTTTTCCCATTTCATTAGCAGCTTCCTCATAAGCTTTATTAGTAAGGCCTAAACATATACCATCCCCCATCCCCTCTAAAAACAAGGCACCTGTTTCAGTTGCAAAATGAATCAAATGTTCATCTGTACTTTCCCAAGCACTATCTGTGATTAATATAACTGGAGATGCTATTTTTAATTCCATTAGTCGGATCATCCTTCTTCTAACAGCAGGCATCGCATGCTTTAGATGACTGCTCAAACAAAATACGACTGTTGGGTTATTTGCGATTGCAAGTAATTGCTCGTCTGAAATTTGATCATTGCTACTATAACAATCAAGTGAAACAAAATTAATGGATTCGCTTTTTGAGCTAGCAGCTATAAAATCAGCAGCTTCAAATAAAGGCAATTGTTTTTGCACCCCACTACTTGGCTTCCAAACTCCAGCTTGTTGAATGACTCTTAAAGTGCCAGGCAGGGGAATTTCTAATTGCTTCGTTCCAATGTATATATAATCAGCCGCCGCATCTGCTATACTCCACTTGTCGGTCTGCGCATTGTACTGATAGCCTATTGCTTGCAAATCACTTACTGAAATAGATTGCTTACGACTAAAGTCAGCAACCACTACTGGCACATGATGACCTCCAATATTTTCGACCGTATTTGTCACTCTTCGCTTGTATTCAAAAGGGCTATAAGTAAGCTGTTCAATTGGAGGGATGTTGCTAGTCGCATCTGTTGCAATTGCATTATATCTTTTTACTAAATCCTTGCAAACAGGAATTTCCAATTCAGGATCCTCCGTTAAACTCACTCTGATGGTATCACCAATTCCATCTTCTAATAAAGTGCCAATTCCAATTGCACTTTTTATTCTACCATCTTCTCCATCTCCAGCTTCAGTTACACCTAAGTGTAAAGGATAGCATTCATTAAATTCATGATCCATTTGCTGCAATAGCAAACGATAAGCTTGCACCATTACTTGTGGGTTGCTTGACTTCATACTTAAAATAATCTGATGATAGTCCAAGCTGCGCGCAATTCGTAAAAATTCCATCGCACTTTCGACCATTCCCATCGCTGTATCACCATACCTACTCATGATCCGATCACTTAATGATCCATGATTGGTACCAATACGCATTGCGGTATTGTGCGCTTTACAAATAAGTACTAGAGGAGAAAATCTTTCTCTGATACGTTCTATTTCTTCTAAATATTCAGCATCCGTATATTCAATTTGTTCAAATTTCTTTTTGTCTACATAGTTCCCCGGATTCACGCGCACTTTTTCTACAATCGTAGCTGCAATTTCGGCAGCATTCGGTGTAAAATGAATATCGGCTACAAGCGGCGTTTCATAACCCTTGGCGCGAAGTGCTGCTTTTATGTTGGCTAAATTTTCTGCTTCTGTTTTGCTGGGTGCTGTAATGCGCACTAATTCCGCACCAGCTTCGATACACTTAATCACTTGCGAGACCGTTTTATCTGTATCCATGGTGTCTGTAGTAGTCATAGTTTGGACCCTAATAGGTTGTCCTCCTCCTATTACTAAATGACCCACTTTTACTTCACGGGTAATAAATCGCTTATAAGCTGTTAGTGAATTACAATAGTATTGCATAATTATCTAATGTAAAGATATCATTTAAAAGTAAAAGTCAGTTATCTCAATCCCTTTAAAAACCCTTGTTGTAATAGAATTTGCTTCACCATTTGAATATTCTTTTGTGTCAAAGAGTCGCTTTTCAACGAATTCGTGTTTAATACAAAAAAGTAGGGATGCTTATTCTCCTCAATATATCCAATTACCCAGCCTGCATTATTAGCAGTAGTATCGGAAGCTGCGATATAACTTAAGCGGTAATTTGCATTATCCTCTTTCAATATCATTTTGCGGTACAATTCCTGCGCACGTTTTTGAAAATAGAGTTCGTTAAAATATAATTTTTTAATCAGTCCCAATTGTTCATCAGGAGTGATGCGTAGCGAATTATCTGACCAAAAAAGGTTCAGGTCTGCGCTTACAATTCCTTTTCCATAATGCACACTATCAATTGTTTTCAATATTTCTTGTCTGCCAATTTTTGCGATCAATGCTTGATAAAATGCGGTAGAATCATTAGCTACCCAAGTGGAAGGTGTACGATTAATATATCCCTTATCCAATGCTACTAATGTAGGTAGGATAAAAAAAGTATTCAATGGTGCATAAGCAGAGTCCTTATAACGGGACAAATTGCTAATGGTAAATTGCTCAGAGCTATTTTCCATGATGGCAAATGTTCCTTGCATACCAGCACTATCCATCATTTTCACAATCGCACTATCCGACTTCACATTATTTGTTGAGCAGGAGTATAGGATCACAGAGACTATTACTAAAGAGAAAAAAATGCGTATCATACAACCATTATTTATTGGAGAAATTATAAATATTATCTAGTACCCTAAAATACGAACACCCTCCCGAAAATCGGGAGGGTGTTCGTTATAAAAATTTCTACTAATCTATTCCTAATAACTCTACTTCAAAAATCAAAGTAGATCCTGGTCCGATTACTGGACCCGCAGAACGTTCTCCATAAGCTAATTCAGAAGGAATAAACAATTTCCACTTACTTCCAACCGTCATTAATTGTAAAGCCTCTTGCCATCCCTTGATAACACCATTCAAAGGGAAACTAATTGGCTCACCTCTTTGAACTGAACTATCAAATACAGTACCATTGATTAAAGTGCCATGGTAATGACATTTTACCTTGTTTTTCAAAGTTGGTTTTACGGTATCTGTTCCAGCAACAATAACTTCGTATTGTAAGCCATTCGTTAAACGAACTACTCCTGGTCTTTTAGCGTTTTCTGCTAAAAATGCAGCGCCTTGTGCGCGGTTTTCTGTGATTTTTTCTGTGCTCATTTTATCTTGGTATGTTTTAATACAAATGTCTAATAAACTATCTGGAATAGCAGACTTGCTCGCAAATCCAGCAGTAAGGCCCTTGTTGAATACAGCTAAATTTACCCCTTGTAAACCTTGTCCTAGTAAACTCTGTGCAATTCTGTACCCTAAAGCATAAGAAGCGCTATCTTTTGTATTCAAGATACTCGTTTCCTTATACGTTGTAAGCTTTACACCTACAGTCTTAATAGGAGCTTTGACAGCTGTCTTTGGTGCAACAGCAGTTTTAGTTTGTGCATTTAGCATGATCGAAGCTAATAACGCCACAATCGTACCTATTCTTTTTTTCATAATGGTCTTTTTTTATGATTTAGATACCCTTTAAAAGGGAGCTCAAAAATACACTAGATATTTAATAGTTCTTGAATTCTTTCGTTAACTTTTTCAACTTCCATGCCGTCTACCACCAATTTCATCTGCGCCTGTATTTGGGCGGTACATAAATTCCCAATACTGCCTTCGTGAGTGTGCTCAATATGGGTAGAATAAGTGAAATTTCCTGCCTCTATATCCAAGCCTACTTTTTTATAGGCATCTCTAAACGGCATCCCCCCATTCACTAACCTATTCACCTCCTCTACGCTAAATAAAAACTGATATTTAGGGTCTTCTAATAATCCTTTTTTCACTTCCATATTTTGAATCATTAAGGAAGCCATGGAAATACAATTTTTTAGTTGGGCAAATGCAGGAAATAAATGCTCCTTTAATAATTGTAAATCCCGATGATACCCCGATGGCAAATTAGTAGTCATCATCATAATCTCATTGGGCAATGCTTTGATTCGGTTGCAATAAGAACGGATCAATTCAAAAACATCTGGATTTTTTTTATGTGGCATAATGCTAGAACCTGTAGTCAATGATTCAGGGAATCCAATAAATCCAAAATTTTGGTTCATAAATAAACAAGCATCCATACTCAGTCTGGATAAGGTATCTGCAATATTTGCCATTGCCATTGCAGTAACGCGCTCTGCCTTACCTCTTCCCATTTGCGCATACACTACATTATAATTCAATGTGTCAAATCCTAATAGTTCAGTGGTTCTTGTTCGATTAATCGGGAAGGAAGATCCGTAGCCGGCAGCCGATCCTAAAGGATTTTTATTGACTACTTTATACGCCGCATTTAACATGGTCATATCGTCCACCAAGCTTTCGGCATAAGCGCCTAACCACAATCCAAAAGAGGAGGGCATGGCTAATTGCAAATGGGTATACCCAGGCAATAAATCGTTTTTGTGCGCTTCACTTTTTTCTTGCAACAAGTTAAAAAAATCTTGCACTGAAGTGCTCAATCCTATCAATTCGGCACGTAAAAATAACTTAATGTCCACTAAAACTTGATCGTTTCTGCTTCTTGCACTGTGTATTTTTTTACCAATATCTCCTAGCTGCTCAGTCAATAAAATTTCGACTTGTGAATGGATATCTTCCACACCGGCATCTAACGAAAAATTACCTGCCTGAATTTTATTATAAATTTCTATTAATGCTTGCTTTAACTGACTTAGCTCGTCCTTTGTTAGCAAGCCTACTTCGGATAGCATCGTCGTATGTGCAAGCGAACCCAATACGTCATAGGCAGCAAGATACTGATCCATAGCTTGATCATTCCCAATTGTAAATTGCTCAACGGCGTCTACTACTTTATTGTTTTTTTGCCAAAGCTTACTCATAGTGAAAAATGTTTTCAAGTAATTGAATATAGGTTACTACCCCTTCTTCAATTTCATTTATTAATATATATTCATCTGCAGTATGACTTCTCGCAGAATCACCAGGGCCCATCTTTAAGGTTGGAAAAGGCATTAAAGCTTTATCTGAAGTAGTAACAGATCCATAATACCCTTTGTTCAAAGCCAATCCTGCTTTAATCATTACGTGATCCAATGCAATACCTGTAGAACGCATCCTTAAGCTTCTTGGAGTCACTTCCGATTTTACATGTTCCTCAATGGTAGCTAGTATTTCTTCGAAAGTATATAGTTCATTCACGCGTACATCTACTACCATTTTACAAGTAGACGGAACCACATTATGTTGTTTATTTTCTGTTTCAATTACCGTAACGGTCATCTTCACTTGACCTAGTAAGTCAGACTTTTTTTCGAATTGATATTGTCTAAACCATTCTAAATCAGGCAAAATCTTATACAAAGCGTTCTCCCCCTCTTCTCTTGCAGCATGCCCTGCTTTTCCTGTTGCAACCACATCTAACACTAATAAGCCTCTTTCTGCAATAGCCATTTCCAATTGAGTTGGCTCTCCAACAATTCCGAAAGAAATTGGAGGCAACATTGGTAATACCAATTCAATTCCATCCTGTCCCGATATTTCTTCCTCTGCAGAAGCAACAAAAACAAGATTATATGGCAAGTTTTTTTGATCATAATAAAATAAAAATGTGGCGATAAGGCTCACCAAACAACCGCCCGCATCATTGCTCCCTAAACCATATAATTTACCATTGCTTTCAAAAGGACTAAACGGCTCATGTGTATATCCTTTATTAGGCTTAACTGTATCATGATGGGAATTCAATAAAATAGTTGGCTTAGCAGCGTCAAAATATAAATTGATTGCCCAAATATTATTTTTTACTCTTTGCACTTTTATATTTCGTTCTAGTAAAAAAGTGTTTAAAATCAAAGCCGTTCTATCTTCCTCTTTACTAAAGGAAGGAATAGAAATAAGCGTTTTTAATAGATTAATTGCATCTTTCTGTAGTGTTGTAACTACCTGTTTACTTTGTTGTAGGTTAAAGTCTTGTGACATTAGTTTTTGATTGTTGTACCAGCTGTACCATTAATTAATTCATTCAATTTTTCGGCCTTGCCAATGATGACTGATTGTACACCACCGTCTAAGGCTAGATATGCGTTGTCGATTTTTGGAACCATTCCTTCGAAGATGATTTTATCTTCTTTAAGTTTGGCGTAACTGGGTCTTTCGATTTTCGCAATCACTGAACTGGGACTATTCACGTCTGATAAAACTCCTTCTTTCTCAAAACCATAAATCAAATGTACTTGGTAGCTAGCCGCTAATGCAGTAGCAATGCTTTGCGCAATGGTATCTGCATTTGTATTTAACAATTGCCCATTGCCATCGTGCGTTATAGGTGCAATAATTAATCGTAAATTTTGAGCTAATAAATTTTCAATTTGTGGAACATTTACTTGGTCCACATCCCCTACAAAACCATAGTCAATAGTTGAATGTGAACGCTTGTGCGCTTGAATTAAGTTTGCATCCGCACCTGATAAGCCCAACGCATCT
>CALPKD020000040.1 GCA_943324055.2 Chitinophaga pinensis | reverse complement strand
TATATTGCTTAAAGCTGTAACCATCAAAACGATCAATACCCGCTTGAGTTCCAACCCAAAGGTATCCAACCTTATCTTGGTAAATTGAAAGGGGGCTACTTTGAGCCATTCCGTCCTTTATCAAATAAGTGTCAAACATAAAATCTGATATCTTTTGTGCCTTAGCAGAAAAAGAAAAGCCTATACCTATCCAAATAAAAATGGAGAACGTAATTAGTTTATTTAAATTCCTCTTTGATAGAATCATTATATTATTTGCTTTTTTTATTTATGTTTTATAATTACCAACGTGATATCATCTGGATTGTGTACCCCTGCCAACCACGCATCCGCTTCCTTCATTAATAAATCAATTAGGGCTTGTGCAGAAAGGTGGTGGTGGTTATTAATAAGAGATTGTACTCTTGGATAATCGAATAATTCGCCATTGGCGTTGGGTGTTTCCGGTAAACCATCGGAAAGGATCACTAAAATATCTCCTATTTTAAATTCTGTTATTATTTGATCGTATTGAGCATCATTAAAGCTTCCCAAAGGAATACCTGGTAACATAATTTCCTCGGTGTTTTGCGCAGCCGCTCTAAAAATATAATAGGGTGGCATGCCCGCAGAGCTCAGGGTTAATTCGTTTCCCTTGACTAAAGCGATATTCAAACTCATTCGTAAAATTCCCAAATCCACTTTTTTTACCACTCTATTTAACTCGTGCAGCATATCCTTAGGACTTAATTGCGGTAGCCCAATGAGTCCTGCTTTAGTAATTGAAACCAACATGCCCGATGGGGTACCGTGTCCTGTTGCATCGCCACAAATTGCATAAAGCGAACCATCCGCTTGTTCAAAGAAATCATAATAATCACCCCCCACTTCGGTGGAGGTTCTTAAATAACAAGCAATATCTAGATTAGAAATTGTTGGAACCGCTTTTGGCAATAAACGGTTTTGCAAATCGGTTGCAGCAGACAATTCAGCATTCTTGCGATTGTTATCCGCTTTTTGAAATGATTTTTTTGACTGGTATTTACCAAATTGAATAAAGCAAAAAACAAGCGTCAACAAATACACCCCATATGCCCAAAGCGTTCGATACCAGGGGGGTGTAATTTTAAATGACACAACGCCCTGTTCTGAAATAGTACCACTTGCCTCCTTTGCGCGGACGTGAAAAGTATAATTGCCCTCGTGTAGGTTTGTGTACTCTTTTTTGAAATCTAATACAAAAGGGCTCCATGTACTATCTTGTCCCTCTAGCCAATAACTAAATGTGGTTTTAGATTCGTTTCCAAAAACCGGATAGGCAACTTCAAAAGTCAGGTTATTGCTGTTAAAGGCTAGCTCGGTTAAATGTAAAGAGGCTTTTTGGCCATTTGCATAAATCGACCTTATTAGGGCTTTATAATTGTGCTGTTTTTCCTTTTTGGCTTGGTGCGGATAATAGCGATATAGCTTATCGTCTTGAGAACCTATCCACAACACTTCGTTTTCGCCAATGCCCTCGGCAAACAATCCAGTACTTAATTCAGAATAGTCAACCTTGTAAAACGGATACGCTGTAATTTCAAATCCTGATTTTAAATCAAACCCTATTTTATACAAGCCTTCGTTGACCAACATCCATCCATTTTTGGACGCTGGATTATAGGTGTAACCAAAATAAGATTGGGCCTTTAAAATTTTACCTAAACTGTACTTTGAATATTTTAACAGGTTTTTTTCTAGGTCGACTGTATAAAAATGATAGGCAGAATCATAAAATAAATATTCTTTATCATTAAATGTTTGAAAACCTAGGACATCGGTTTTAAAAAATGCTTTGTCCAATTTTAATTTAGTAAAAACGCCTTGACCCGTTTGATCATATTTGTATTTATACAATCCATGAAGCGAGTTTATGATAAGTGTTCCTGCTATCGGCTCAATAATATTTGCACACAAAATAGTGTCTTTATTAATCAATGGAATCTGTTTCCATTTCCCATTTTTATATTCATGTATTAAGATGCCTGTTGTATAATTACTTGAGAACAGTAAGTTTGGATATAATTTTGATCTGATGGAATTAGTGGAACGATATATAGGACTAACAACTTTTGTTACTGTCCCTTTTGATGATTTAATCCCATAATTATTTGTAGTAATTATTTGGTCATCAAATGCTAATATATTTTCACCCGACTCATTAACATTCATTTTTTCAAAAACCGACTTGCCTGCAATTTTTTGTTTGGGAACAAATCTATATAAATCGTTGCTAGACCTAACATATAGCTTTCCATCAATCCTTGTAATTGCGCTAATATTACCACGCAAGCCATTCAGTTTAGAGAAGTAGGTGAGGGTTGTATCAAAATTCGTTTTAAAAACATTCTCCCCCGTTCCCCAAATATCACCTGCACGATCTTGAATATAGTAACTAACATTTCCAAAAGCAAGACCATTACTAGTATCCAAAATATATTTGATATCTAAATTTTGATCCACAAACAAAACTCCCTTTTTAGAAGTAGTGATTGGTAAAAGTCCATTTTTTAGCGGACCGCTTCCAACATAAGCTTGTCCTTTTATTACAAAATCATCAATTTCTTTTGAGTTCGCTTTTAATAGTGCTCCATTGGGTTTTAAATACCAAAGTCCTACATTTCTTGAGATTAATAAATTGTCTCCATTGTCTAACAAAAACTGTTGATCCACTCTGTTTTGGGAAAACAATTCTTTGGTAGAGGGGATTAATTTAAAATCCCCTTTCTCAAATTTAAAGTACCCCTCACCCCAGACTCTTATGAAAACATCCGCTGTCGTTACTTTAAAATTATGAGTTATGTGCGAAAACTTAATAACCTGAATTACTTTTTTATCTTTTACTAAATAAACCGCTCTTTCGGATTGAATAAAACAAGTATCCTTAAACATAAAAGCCGACCAAATAGTAGAATTTACTTTATTGTTTTCGCTTAGCGTGTCTGAGATGGAGATGAAAACCTCTTCTCCAAACTTGTTTTTTTCAATGGTGCCAAAATCACCATTAATGATTGTATAAATAGTGTTTTTCGAGTCCTTTAAAATAGCCCTTGCTAATCCCTCAGTGGGTTGACCATTTTTACCCAAAACCCTTCTAATTTTTTGTCCATCGTAGGTTAAAACCCCCATGGCAGAATTGGCAATAAATATGACCCCGTCCTGGTCTTGTAAAACCGACCAATTGCCTACCACCGAATTCAAAAATGATCGACTATAATTGGTCACAAAAAAATCACCAGTCTCAATGGGCATAGCCTGCTGAGCAAATCCACTCAGCGAACAAAATATAAAAAATATTAATATGAATTTTGTCTTTCTCATTTTGTTCCATTTTTTAATTAAAAATCAACCCCATTCAAATACATGGAAATACGCTCCAATTCGGGTGATTAGGCTTAATTCGACAAACAACAATATCTTTTAAAAAACGGGATAATAAGGTTAAGAACCTATAGAACTTTGTTCCCAAAAGGATAGATATCCCGCGGAAAATGGAACATTTTGGTATAAAATCAATGATTTTGAGGAAAAGAGGACTATAAGGGCGCAATAGTGATAAATATTGTTGTTTATGTTTCAAACAGAACAACGGAAACGCTATGGGTTCATCCTATTAAAAAGGTAAGAATCGTTTCATTGTTTGTTTTTAACCTGTCTTCACTGATTCCAAAAGATAATTCGTTTTTTTCCTCTTTCGGTTGATTAAAGATTGCCTCGATAAACTCACTTACCGATGGATATGCATCGCGAATACCCTAATCCTGTATTTAAGGCGGGGGCTATTCGATCCCCCCAATATTTGGAGTCTTTAAGCGATTGGTGCAATAAGCGGGGGCTATTATTAATAGTTATTGAAACCTTAAAGGCAAAAGGCGCGCTTCATATTATATTTTTTTAGTGTAAATTTGGTTGCCCTTTATGACATCCAAAAGAATTTTATTTAGCCTCTTTTTTGTTTTTAGCCTGTTGAGCGCTAATTCACAAATTTCTGCTTTAATTAGCGGAAGGGTAATCAATGGCTTCACCAAAGAACCAATCCCCTTTTCTACTATAAGATGGATATATCAAAAAACGGGCGCCATTTGTGATAGCCTTGGAAATTTCAATATTGTTAAATCTAGATTTAACAATGATACTTTGGTTTTGGATTATGTTGGTTTTGATCCAAAAAAATATGCTTTTAACGACTTGAAGAGCGATAACCTAGTCCTAAGTTTAGATAATTTGAGCCTCAAGGAGGAGGTTGTAATTAAATCGAGATTTAATAAGGGATTAAGGTGGTGGAAGGCAATCGTAAATAAAAAAGCATCCAACAATCCTTATACTTATCCAAAATACGCTTGTGAACTATATAATAAACTAGAAATAGACTTAAACAATGTAAACAGAAAAAGTTTTAGTAATATAACTTTTCTAAGGCCCTTTTCTTTTATACTAGACAACATTGATAGTGTTTCGGAGGCTAAGCCCTTTTTACCCATCTTAATGACAGAATCCCTATCCGACTATTCTTATTCTAGCAATCCTCAAGAAACAAGAGAGGTCATTAAAGCATCTCAGACTTATGGAATTAAAAATGAAGCAATTATGCAGCTCGTTGGTGGTGTAAATCAAAAGCTGAATATATATGACAACTACATGAAAGTTTTTGGGAAGGAGTTTATTAGTCCAATAAGTGAATTTGCAGACAAGTTCTATAAATTCAGAGGGGCAGATACTCAATATATAAAGGGTATAAAAGTATTTCATTTAATATTCTCGCCATTAAGGGAAGGAGAGAACACTTTTAATGGTGATGCTTGGATAGATGCTAACACCTGGGCAATTCATAAAATAAACTTAAACACCTCTCCAACGGCCGATCTTAATTTTGTAAACAGATTAAATATTGTTCAAGAATTTGACAAACTAACCGACGGGAAGCTTATTTTTTCTAAAGACAGAATAACCGCCGACTTGTCGCCTTTACCTAAATCCAAACTTACTTTCATTGTTAGAAAAACCATTTCATATCAAAAATTTTCTTTTAATGCTGATAGTATCTCACAAGAACTATCGTTAAATAAAAAAAAGAATATAACAATCATTAATGAAGCCGTTAATACGAATGATGTTCTTTTTTGGAATCAAAATAGGCACGAATCATTAAATAAAAACGAACAGCAAATTTTCAAAATGATTGATACACTAAAATCAATCCCATTATTTAAAGAGTATACAAGAAATGTTGAGTTTTTAGTAGACGGACACCGAAAACTTGGCAAGATTGAAATAGGCCCATGGTATAAGTGGGTAAGCGGTAACGAATTAGAGCGTTTAAGACTCCGCTTTGATATTGGAACGACCGAACTATTTAGTAAAAATCTAAGAATATCAGGATACCTGGCATATGGAACCAAGGACAAACAATTTAAAGAAAGACTTGCTATAAAATACCGATTCCCTAATTTAAAGGGGGTGAGTACTGAGCTTTCCTATTTAAAAGATTTAGACAACGGACGTGTACGATTTAATGAAGAAGATAATACTATTGATAATATTTTTTCTCAAGCATTAAGAAGACCTGGCATACCTCAGAAATTTTTAGGAGAAGAGGATATCAGGGGTACAATATTAAAAGAATGGGAGTCTGGCCTGAGCAATAGTTTAACTTTTTCAAGAATTGATTATAATCCATATACACCGCTCCCTAGTAAAAACACATTTAAGAATGGCAAATCTTTACAAATCATTAATGAAGATTTAATGTATAGAATTAGATATGCCCCCGGTGAAAAAACAATTAGTACAAATAGAAGGGTGATCCGATTTAAGGGAAACAAACCAATTTATGAACTTAGGGTGAATCAAGGAATTAAAGGCTTACTTAGTGGTTCTTATAATTACACTAAAATTTATACCGCCGTTAGTCAAAATCTTAGAATTCCAAATTTTGGCGTACTATCTTACAATGCTTATGCTGGAAAAATTTATGGTGATAGTTTACCCTTTATGTTGCTTGAATTACATCCCGGAAACGAAGTGTATATATACAACAAAAATGGTTTTAACTTAATGAACCGTTTTGAATACTATAGTGATACTTACGCGGGCTTTCAGGTTGAACATAATATGGAGAAAAAAATTATCAATTTATTGCCATTACTACGAAAAACAAAAATCCGGCAATTTTGGACACTGAAAGGCGTGTGGGGAAATATGAATGCTTCAAATAGAATATTCAACAAAACGGAGCTCGGAACATATCAATTAAGATCGTTGAGAGACCATCTCTATTTAGAATATGGAACCGGGTTTGATAATATATTTAAATTCTTTAGGATTGATTTTGTTTGGAGAAAGGCACCGCCCTATCCTACAAATCATTTACCATCAAAAATACAACCTGCTCAAAATTTTGGTGTATTTGGAAGCCTGCGATTGCAATTTTAGTTCTAACGCTAAACGCCTCCTGTTTTTCGCAACTAGGTTATTGGCGACCTTTTTGGCAATATTCTCTTTCTTGTAGAACCATATTAATGCTTTAACAAAAAGGTGCTATATCCCTTAATAAAAAGCCCTTCCCGATTTATCGGGAAGGGCTTGTGGCACCACCCGGGCTCGAACCGGGGACACAAGGATTTTCAGTCCTTTGCTCTACCAACTGAGCTACAGCGCCATCGAATTTTTCATCCATCCCAATCGTTTTTCAACCATCGGGTGGCAAAGATAGGGTTCAATTGTTTTATAAACAAGAAGACAGCTGGAATTTATTGGTTTATTTGACACAAGCACCCCCTATATAGGGCAATATGGGTGATGTTTTTATGTAAATTCCCCTCTTAACTATAAATATTCGACCACCTTGGACAAAGCAAGGCCCCTTTAACACAAAAGGCATGGGCATTTTAATAATATTACTATATACTGTGTTGTTTTACATTTTATTATGCGATGGATTTAAAACATATTTAAAAAACATTGAACGTGATTGAAAAAAATCTACTTATCTTCGGTATATTATATGGTACTTAAATTTCATTTAACTAAAAAAATTATTATGAAAAAAATTTTATTGGCTGTTATTATTTTAGTAGGTCTTTCTACTACATTATCTGCTCAAGCTAAATTTGGTTTAAAGGGTGGAATTTCTATTGCAAATGCTAAAATGGTTAGCGGTAACGTGACAACAACTTACAACTCAATTGTAAGTCCACAATTTGGTGTTACAGTTGATTTTAAAGGTAGTGACAAGTTTAATGTTCAGTCTGGTTTATTGTATAATGGCTTTGGAGGAAAGTCATCTGAATCAAGTGAGACCAACACAATTACCATTGGCGCTCTTTCTGTTCCCGTTTTAGCTAAATTTCAATTAGGCTCTGGCTTTTATGGTTATGCCGGTCCTCAAATTTCATTTGTGCTTTCTGCAAAAGACAAGTGGGCTTATGGTAGTACATCCGGTGAAGAAGACATGAAAGATCAGGTTAAAAGCACTTTGTTTCATGGTGTATTAGGTCTAGGATATAAAATTCAAGACCATTTTGGAGTTTTTGGAGAATACCAAGCGGGTTTGTCTAATGTTGACAACTCAACCGAAAATTCAGGCAATACAAAAATCAATGTTCACGCACTTACTTTTGGTTTAAGTTATACTTTCTAGTTGAAAGCAACCAGTTTCCTACAAAAAAGGCCATCAAATTTGATGGCCTTTTTTATTCAAACAAGTGTTGCTAATATTAGTACTCGCAGTTATTGGGGGTCCTTGCAAAAGCAATTACATCCCTAATATTGGTCATACCGCTTACAAATTGTACCATTCTTTCAAAACCTAGTCCAAATCCAGCATGTGGCACACTACCAAAGCGGCGTGTATCTATGTACCAACTCATTTCCTCCAAAGGAATATTCATAGCAGTCATTCTTGCTTCTAAAATTTCCAACCTTTCCTCTCTTTGTGATCCACCAACTATTTCTCCAATGCCGGGTGCTAAAATATCCATCGCCGCAACGGTTTCTTTTCCTGGCTCACAACCATCATTCATACGCATATAAAATGCTTTAATTGCAGCAGGGTATCCTGTAACAATTACTGGCTTTTTAAAATGTTGTTCTACTAAATATCTTTCATGT
>CALPKD020000039.1 GCA_943324055.2 Chitinophaga pinensis | reverse complement strand
TTTAAAATTAATGATCGAAGTAGATATATTAATTTAGGAGACTGGATTCGCCTAAACACGTATGGTGTTTTTGATGGATCGGATATGCAGCTTTTAGAATGGAAGGATTAGCATTTTATTTTATTCATTGCTCACAAGTTATATTATGAATTTAGACCAACAGATATTAAACAACTCCATAAGAAGCTATCTAGTTATCTTAGGTATATTGTTAGTCACTTTTATAATCAAAAGGCTTATTTCTCGTTTTTTTGCAAGTTTGATATATACCTGGATTGATAAAAAGAATCATTCAGAACTCAGAAAGTCACACGTGCATCGTTTAGTAGTACCTATCGAACAGTTCCTCCTTTTTTTAGTTGCAATTATTGCATTATATGAATTGCGCTTCCCCGAAGCATGGAATTTGCATTTGTATAAAATCACTTTACAACTAGCTATCGAGTCGACGATTAAATTTTTATTCATTGTTTTATTTATTCGAGTTTGCTTACGAACACTCGAATTTATTTCGATTGTGTTGGAACAAAAAGCAAAACTCACAAAGGATCAAACGGATGATCAACTCATTTTATTTTTTCGAGATTTTTTCAAGGTGATTTTGTACATCGTCGGATTTTTATTAATACTTCATTATGTATTTAATGAAAATATAGGCAATTTAGTTACCAGCTTGAGTTTGGTTGGAGCTGCAGTGGCATTGTCTATGAGAGAAAGCTTGGAAAATATTATCGCCTCCTTTATTATTTTCTTTGATAAGCCATTTACTGTTGGGGACATAGTGAAAGTAAACGCATTTACGGGTACCATTGAAAAAATTGGATTGCGCAGTACGCGCATTCGTACGCAGGATAAAACATACATTTCAGTACCTAATAAGCAGATGGTAGACAGTATTGTTGATAATATTAGTTTGCGTACCGAGCGTAAAATTGAAATGGATTTACAACTAAGCGTAACTACTTCGGCAGCTGCGCTAGCTCAGTTCGCTTTGTTCCTGAGAAATAAAATTGCAAATGAAACATCTACAATAAATGGAACTGTTTTTGTTTCAGAATCGGGAAAGCAATTTCATACGATCCATATGGAATGTTTGGTAACGATGGATGTAGAATTTGGCGCTTTTAATTTAATGAGAGAACAATTAAATTTAGCCGCTGTTGAATATGCCAATAAAAATGGGATTCAGTTTGCCGAAAAAGGATAAGGGACTAAAGGCTAGATTTTAGATTTACTAAAAAGGTTTTCAAATTTTTCAGGCTGTTTAATAACGCAATATCTTTGTTGGCTTTTTCTTTATTATTTTTCAAATATGTTTTAGCGCCTTCTATTGAGTATTTTTTTTCTCGTAATAAGTAATAAATCTGCTTTAAAAATTCAATATCTTGAGCGCGAAACAATCTATCTCCTTTTCTTGTTTTGCGAGGTTGTAATTGTTTGAATTCTTTTTCCCAATAACGAATCAGGGAAGTATTTGCATTAAACCATACAGCCACTTCACCAATAGGGTAGTATAATTTTTTACTTAAAATTTCTGCGGATGGGACTTGTAATTTTTCCATATCGCCATCCATTGAAGCAAATGATTTTCTTCCTCTTTTATGTGATATAGTTGACTTTCCAAAATTCATGGGTGCTCTCGAGACGGATGACATTTCAGTAAGTATAGTTTCATTTACTTCCTGCACTATTACTGGAGGTGCTGGCTTGTAGGCAACTGACTTTTCGGCCTTGGTTCGTTTTATATGAACTGGCTCCGGTGGTGGACCTCCAAATAAGTCTAATTGGTGCAAGTGTTTTGCCATGGTACAAAGTTAGGGGACTATTAATGCGAACAAAGCCTTGCAAATGATTGGTGGATAAATTGTTAAGTATCTCGTATTTTTGTGTATGCGCTTATTTATACTTACATCCACCGACTATGCGGCTTCAAAGCCCATCTTGTTTCAACAGGTGGTTGATATTATAAATGCGGGTTCCACTTCAGCTCAATTACAATTTTATATTGTTGGAGCTCATTTTCCTTTAGATTTTCAAGCTTTGTATGCGCACAATGATCAAGTTACTTTGCTTACACAATATCAAGCAGAAAAGTTAATTACGGAAGTTACCAATGCAATGGTATTGCATTTTGGGAGTAGTTTAAAAGGGAGTAAACAGTTCCCACAGTATTTTTTACCCCTCTCGCATCCCGGTTTAATGATGGACTGTTCTTTTATTAAACAAATCCAACATCGAATTTCCTTTAATCAATACTTGAATAAGGCTGCTGGAATGATATGCTTGAACGATTGGTCGCTGAATAGTTTAAAGCTGCTGTATCCCAAGCTGGCGAATCGTTTTGCAGCAATAGGTATCCCAAATAGGGACCCCGTTTCGTTTGATTGGGTGCAATTATCTGAACTAAAAGAATCCCTGACTAGTGGGCATAATTATTTTTTGGCTTTTGTCCCTGTGGATTATTTTACCACTACTTTAAAGGAATTCTCAATCTTTAAAAAATGGCAACAAACAACCATGTCCATTGTTTTTGTTTTTGAGAATCCTAAACAATTGGAGAGGGCTGCAGAACTATTAAAAGGGTATAAATATAAGGAGGCTGTTGTGCTTAAATGCATGTCCGATTTGACTCCACAGTGGATTGCAGCTACCTATGCCATTCTTTGGGATGCTATTGATTTTGATAAAACAAGCTTCATTGAATGGGCGATTCATTATGAGGTCCCGATGTTGTTTAACCACAATCCAACTCAGCCGGAGTCTTGGTTAAAAGCAGGGGAGGTTTTTTCGTTTTACGAAAAATTGGCCCTTTCTAACCGTTTCAAATTGTACTATAAAGACGAGGTGTACCGACAAGCAAGAGCCAAGATGGGTAAGGAATGGCTTGAAGTATTACATACCCAATGGGCCATACAGGGATTGCCAAGCCTCTCTAACTACTTTCAGTTGTAGCCTTCACGTTATTTAATATTATTGTATTTTTGCAGCATTAAATGTATACTATGCATCAATCCACAATAAACGTTCAAGTTCACTTAGATGAACAGAAAATTCCACAAAATATTCAATGGTCTGCTTCAGATAGTACTGCTACGGAATCTCAGGATGCGCGCGCAATGATGCTTACATTTTGGGATCCAACAGATAAGACTGCACTACGCATCGACTTATGGACAAAAGATATGATGGTAGATGAGATGGCCGATTTTTTTTATCAAAATTTAATGGGCATGGGGGATACCTACTTAAGAGCAACTCAGGACCAATCCATGTCAGATGACTTTAAAGAATTTGCGAAATTATTTTACAAAAAATTTAAAGCAAGTCAATTGCAACAAGGGACTAAATAATTTATTACAATCAATTAAAATATTTTTTATGAGTTTAGAAGAAAAAGTGATGTCTTTAATGAAGGATGCAATGAAAAGTAAAGACGAAGTGATGTTGAGAAGCGTAAGAGCCATCAAAGCTGAGATTATTAAAGCTAAAACCGACCCTGGGGCAAATGGGGTAATCACTGAAGAAACAGAAATTAAATTATTGCAAAAATTAGTGAAGTCTCGTAAGGATTCATTGGCTATTTATGAGCAACAAAATAGACCTGATTTGGCGGTGAAAGAAGCAGAAGAAATTGCGGTGATTGAAAAATTCTTACCTGCTCAAATGAGCGAAGAAGACGTAAAAGCAGCAGTGCAGGCTATTATCAGCCAAGTAGGTGCGGCGGGTCCTCAAGATTTAGGCAAGGTAATGGGTTTAGCGAGTAAGCAATTAGCAGGCCAAGCAGATGGTAAATTAATTGCTGCTGTTGCTAAGTCATTATTAACTGCCTAGTTTATGTGGTTAGATATTCTTACGGGCACTATTTTATTCATCGCGCTGTTGCAGGGCTATAAAAACGGGTTGATTAGGGCGTTCATCTCTTTTCTTTCCTTGTTTATTGGATTGGTGCTTGCTTTTCAGTTTGCAGGTTGGGTTGCAGGTCAGTTAAAGGAGCATACACAAATTAATTCTTATTGGTTGCCCTTTATATCCTTTTTAATCGTACTCATTGTTGTATTGATTATATTAAGATGGACTTCTCGATTATTGCAACAAACTGCAGAATGGCTCCTGCTTGGATGGCTAAACAAACTTTTAGGAATTGTTTTGTACGGGTTTATTTATTTTACTATTTTAAGTGCCATTGTTTACTTTTTTCAATTACTAGGTATTTTGGAAGCAAGCAAAATGAAAAGCAGTTATGCTTACGAATATTTACATAAATGGTGGCCCTATTGTTTGGAAAAACTCTCCGTTTGGGTCCCTTCCATAAAGCATTCAATATCGAATTTTTCAAAACCCCTTTTTTAGGGGTTTTTTCATGTTAATTCTGTGCTAAGTTACGCCTGAATAACCCATTTGGATTGCTTTTTTACGCTTAATTAACTATCTTTATCGTTAAGGTATACTTGTTATACTTGAACATTAAATGATACCCCTTGGGTACAACTTTTAATTATTTATGGAATACGAAATTAAGAAAGACGGGAAGTTCGAATATGTGGAAGTAGGAGAAGGTGAACCATTGATGCTTTTGCATGGTTTATTTGGTGCGTTAAGTAATTTTTCCGACTTGATTGAAAATTTCAAAGGATCCTATAAAGTCATTGTGCCTTTATTGCCCTTATTTGATTTAGACCTTTTGCATACCAGTGTTTCTGGGTTGGCTAAACATGTGACCCAATTTATTGATCATAAAGGATATGACAACATTCACTTGTTGGGTAATTCTTTGGGTGGGCATGTTGGATTGGTGTATGTGTTGAAACATCCTGAAAAAATAAAGTCACTTACCTTAACTGGAAGTAGTGGTTTGTTTGAAAATGCAATGGGAGATAGTTATCCAAAAAGAGGCGACTACGAGTATATTAAAAACAAAACAGCACTTACTTTTTATGATCCAGCGATGGCGACTCCTGAATTAGTGGACGAGGTTTTTGAAATTACTAGAAACCGAATTAAAGTGATTAAGATTATTGCTTTAGCGAAAAGTGCAATTCGAAATAACCTAGGAGATGAGTTAAATCAAATTAAAATACCCACTTTGTTGATCTGGGGAAAAAATGACACAGTGACGCCTCCTTTTGTAGCAGAGGAATTCAACAAATTAATTCTCAATAGTGAATTACATTTTATTGACAAATGTGGTCATGCTCCAATGATGGAACAACCTGCTGCTTTTAATGAGATCTTAAAAAAATTCCTTGCTGCACAACCTAAATAAAATGTCTATGTTGGCTTCTAATATTGCAATAAAAGGGTTTCCAATGCTTCATTTGGAGGATACCGCTGCATTTGTGTTGCAATGCATGGAAAACTTTGACGTCCAGCATTTGCCTATCGTTAAGGATGATTACTTTATTGGATTAATTAGCAAAGAAGATGTTTTGTCTATTGATTCCGCCAAAACGATAGCACCCTTATCAGATCAAATGCTTAGAATTGGTATTTCAGGAAAAGCACATTTTTTGATGGCATTGGATTTATATGCGAAGCATCATCTTTCATTATTACCTGTTTTAAATGAGCAGCAAGAATGCATTGGCGTAATCCCTCAAAAAAACTTAAACGAGTTACTTGCACAATTCTTAGGCGTTGCACAGCAAGGGGCTATCTTGGTTTTTTCTGTGTTGCCTTATCAATATTCTTTAGCAGAAATGAGCCGTTTGGTGGAAACTAATAATGCTCAAATTATTCAGTTAAATACACATTTTGATGACGCCACTGGCGCGCTCATCATAACGATTAAAATAAATAGAGAAGAAGCAGGTGCTATTATTGCTACTTTTCAAAGATATAATTATCAAGTGCTTCATTATTTCGGTAACACTCCGCTGAATGACGATATCGAAGAGCACTACCATCATTTAATGAACTACTTAGATGTTTAATAAACGTACTGCCTTTTTATTCCTTTTTATTTCATTACTGTTATTGTCCTATTCGGGGTTTACCCAAATAAAAATTAGCGCTATTCAGATTGAAGGGAATGCTAAAACAAAGTCCTACATCATTGCTAGAGAATTGCCCTATCGAGTAGGGGATGTGGTTGCAAATGATTCGTTGAGTTTATTAAATATTATTGCACAACAGCAATTATTTAATACAGCTTTATTTTTGGAAGTGGTTGTAGAGGCGAATAATGTGGATAGTGCATCAGTAGCTATTCACATTAAAGTAAAGGAGCGATGGTATTTTTTCCCTATTCCTTATTTTAGATGGGTAGATCGCAATTTTAGCGAATGGTGGACAGTGAATCACCGAAGCTTAGACAGAGTTAATTATGGACTTAATTTAAAACAAGCAAATGCTACCGGAAATAATGACAAATTAACCCTTGGATTCATTACAGGATATACGCATCAAACTATTGTAAAGTATCAGTTTCCTTATTTTGATAAAAAATTGAAATATGGCTTAGGCGTGAGCTGGTTAAGTTTTTCACAAAAGGAAATTAATAATGAAACACTCAACGATAAGCAAGTTTTTTATAAAACGATTGGTGTGATCCAAAAGGGGTATCGAGGAAGTGCGAGCCTTTTATATCGACCTAATTTATTTGAACGTCATTCTATGCAGTTGGGTGTGGGGGAAAATGAAATTTCTGATTCTGCCTTACTCAATCAACCTCGTCTCTTGCCCAATTTTAAAAAATCATTTTCTTACGCCGATTTAACCTTGTCTTTCACAAAGGTTAAATTTAATTACAACGCGTATCCTTCAAATGGAGCTAGTACTGAAATTGCAGTGTATCAGCGTTTTTCAGCAGCGAGTAATTTAACTTCTTTTCAATTTAGACAGGTTTATGTGCATCCGTTTACTAAAAGTAGATTTGTGTTATTAGAATCTAATTCGGTTGCCAAATTTTTACCTAACCAAAACTACCTAGATAGCAAATTAATGGGGTATGGAAATATGCAAATGAATGGATTGGAATATTATGTTATTGATGGAAATGCGGCAAGTTTGCTTAGGGCACAAATACACCAATCCCTAGGAGCTGTTCGTACAAAAAGTGTATTGAGTCAAAAATATTTCCCTGAGATAAAGTTCCAGATTTGGTTAAAAGCGTTTTCGAATTTGGGGTATGTATACAGCGAGCACCCTAATAACTCTAGTAAGCTTTCAAATACATTACTGAAAACTGTAGGGGTTGGTATTGATATTACGGGGATGTATGACTTTGTATTAAAAATTGATTACAGCGTGAATCAGTTGGGTGACAAAGGGGTATATTTGCACGGAGGGGTTAATTTTTAATTTATTGAATGAAAATAGCAATTTATAGCAGAGGCGTAGATTTAGACCAGCAGCAATCACTGAATGCATTGCTATTGGAGCTGAATCGTTATGAGGTTACTATTTATGTATATGCTGAATTATTACAGAATTTTAATTTAACAACTGCGCCTGGCAAGGAGCCTTTAATCCCTTTTTCATCTGCATTGGACTTACATAATACCATTGATTGTTTAATTAGCCTTGGTGGAGATGGTACGGTATTAGACGCCGTTACTTTAATTGGAGACACCAATATCCCCATATTAGGGATCAATTATGGTCGTTTGGGCTTTTTGGCAACGATTTCTAAGGACGAGTTAAGCTTAATGGTGGACGCCTTGGTAAATCGCACCTATATCATTGAGAAAAGGACATTGATGCATTTAGATGCGAATATGCCTGTTTTTGGAGATGCCCCTTTTGCTTTGAATGAATTTTCAATTCATAAAAGAGATACTTCTCCCATGATTAAGATCCATACCTATTTGAATGGGGAGTTCTTAAATTCTTATTGGGCGGACGGGTTGATCGTTTCCACCCCTACCGGGTCTACTGGTTATAATATGAGTTGTAATGGTCCAATCCTTTTCCCTGATTCGGCAAGTTTTGTGATTACGCCAGTGGCACCGCACAACTTAAATGTACGTTCCATTGTAGTTCCAGATACTTCCGTAATTTCATTTGAAATTGAAGGTCGAATTGATGAAATCATATGTGCGTTAGATGCAAGAAAGGAAATAGTTGCAAAATCGATCCAGTTGGCTGTAAAAAAAGAAAACTTTTTAGTTCATTTTATACGTTTGAATGAGAACAGTTATTTATCTACTTTAAGAACAAAACTCACATGGGGTTTGGATAAAAGAAATTAATCAATGCGCAATCAATATCTAATTATCATTGCTTTTTTATTTACTTCACAACTTGTGACGGCGCAGCAT